>JAHHJO010000127.1:0-3346 GCA_018680275.1 Bacteroidia bacterium | reverse complement strand
GGTATAATGTCTTCAGAAAAACTAACCAGATTTGGATCGATTGGATCTTCTTCAAGGTATTCGTTGTATGTACAACTCTGAATGGCTGCGAAAGCTAATAAACAAACCAGCAGCTTTCTCATTTTGCTCGTTATCATATTGATATCTTATGTTGATGATTTAGATAGCTAAACTTAGTGAATACAGTTAAGGTGAATATTGATATCAATCAATGAGTGCAATGACAATTGTCACATTTTTGTAAACAAGGTTTTTGAAGTTTTTTTATAAATACCTCATTATCAAGTCTGAAAACATTTTATTGGATATATTTGTTAACGACAAAAATCATATGGCAGACTCAAATACCTACATCAAAAAAGAAGAAGCTGAAAAGCTGGAAAGAATTGCTTTTATCCTTAAAACGATTGCACATCCTCTCAGACTGGGTGTTATACACTTGTTGGAGCAATACCCAAGACTTTCTGTTTCAGAGATATGTCAAAAGCTTAACTCGGAACAATCCCTGACATCACATCACCTTCAAACCATGAGACTTAAAGGGATATTGAATGTTAAACGACAGGGCAGAAGTATGCTCTATTCACTCAAAGAAAGAGATGTATCTCTTATTATTGAATGTCTTGAGAATTGTGGTTGTAATATGTAAGCCAATCCAGGCAAAAAATTATATGAATATTTTTTCATATTTTCCGTTTCATTTTTTGAATTAATTTATTCTACTTCATCAAAGACTAAGGTCAAGGATTGATATGTTACTCAAGGATAACTTTGGAAGAACTATAAATTATCTCAGAATCGGAATAACCGACAGATGTAACCTGAGATGCAGGTATTGCATGCCTGAAGAAGGTATTGACTTTTCAACCAGAACAGAAATATTACGTTACGAAGAAATTCTAAGGCTCGCATCCATCTTTTCAAAACTTGGTATAAACAAGATAAGATTAACAGGAGGTGAACCATTTGTCAGGAAAGATATAGCCTACCTCATAAAAAACCTTGTGAAGATTATTCCAGATCTATATATCACAACAAATGCCACTTTACTAAAAGAAAATATTGAGACGCTCAGATCAAGTGTCAAAGGATTAAATATTTCGATAGATTCTCTGGATCGGTCAAATTTTATGTTGATAACCAAGAGAGACAGCTTTGATAAGGTATACAGTAACATTCTCTTATGCAAGCAAGAAGGAATACCTGTAAAACTCAATATGGTGGTTTTAAAAGGAATTAATGACCACGAAATACCTGCTTTTCTGAACTTTGGATTACAACATAAAATTGAAGTCCGTTTTATTGAAGCGATGCCTTTTAATGATTTTGACGGAAATCATAAATATTTTATTTCAGCAACTGAGATCAAGGAAATTATAAAAAAGCATTTCCCCAGTATCCGCCAGGATAATTCCCGCCCTCATTCAGCTGCAAACGAATTCATTTTAGAAGAAACCTTAAGATTAGGCATCATCCCTGCATATTCAAGAACACTTTGTGGAAGCTGCAACAGGGTCCGATTGACTCCAACGGGTAAAATGCTGACATGCCTTTATTCAAGGTCCGGATTGGATCTGAGAGAATTGTTAAGAGACAATAATATCTCTGACAATGACATTTCAGAGTTTATCAAGGGTGCGGTTCAAAAAAAGAAAAAAAACGGATTCCTCGAAGAACCATCGAACGGAACACAGGTTTTTGAAAGTATGACAACAATCGGAGGATAATTATGGTAGATGTGCAATTGGCCTTAAAAACTGTTCTTCAGAACCCTATTGATTTAGGTGATGAGCTTGTACCTCTTGAATTTGCAGTTGGAAAAATTCTTGCGGAAGATATCAGGTCTGACAGATCACTTCCACCCTTTAACAGGGTTTGTATGGATGGTATTGCCATAAATCATCAAGCTATCCGGAATGGACAAAAGACATTTCAGATAGAAAAAGTTATCGCTGCCGGTGATCCTGAATATACATTGTTACAAGTGGATCACTGTGTAGAAATAATGACAGGCGCAGTTCTTCCAAAAAATACAGATACTGTGATCAGGTATGAAGACCTGGGGCGTGAAAAAGATGGTTTTACGATTCTGGCTGAAATTAGGCAAGGGGCCAACATTCATAATAAAGGAACGGACTTTTCAAAAGATGAAGTTCTTTTGAAAAAGCATTTGAAGTTAAAACCTGTTGACATTAATATTCTTGCTTCTGTTGGCATGGCTCATGTCAAGGTTAAAAAAATGCCAACAGTCGCCCTGATCTCATCCGGAGATGAATTGATCCCTGTGCACCTCAAACCTGAAGATCACCAGATAAGGATTTCAAACATCCATATGTTAAAAGCAAGGTTGACTCAATTAGGGATAAAAAGTTCCGATTTCCATTTCAAAGATGAAAAAACGGATATCAGGGAAAAATTATTGGATATCATGAAAAGCTATGATGTCATTTTAATGAGTGGCGGAGTGTCCAAAGGAAAGTTTGATTTTATCCCCGGGATTCTGGATGAACTTGGATTCAATAAACTTTTTCACGGTGTGAAACAACGACCTGGAAAACCTATGTGGTTTGGAAGAAGAGACAATAACCTGGTATTTGCATTTCCTGGTAATCCGGTTTCATCTTTGGCTTGTCTCCATAAATATTTTATCCCCTGGTTAAATACCTGTCTCAAGCAGGATTTACCGCTTAAGTTAAAAGTGAAGCTGGCAAAAGATGTAGATTTTAAACCAGACTTGCATTACTTCGCACAGGCCAGCTTAAGTATCGGGAATGATGGCGTAAATTATGCTACAGTCAGTCATGGTAATGGTTCCGGTGATATAGTCAATCCATCCGGTATGGACGGCTTTGTCGAATTCCCGAGGGGAAGCAACCGGTTTTTATCAGGAGAGATATTTAACTTTATACCCTTTCATCCAATCTACAGTTGATGTCAGAGAAGAAACTTACTCATGTTAGCAAGGATGGTCTGCCAGGGATGGTTGACATCACGGGGAAATCAGATAGCATCAGAAATGCAGTGGCATCAAGCAGGATAAATGTAGGAAATGACGTTTTCTACTTCCTGGAATCAAACGGATTTCATACCAAGAAAGGATCCATATTGCAAACTGCAATAATTGCAGGGACAATTGCTGTAAAGAACACCTTTAACGTGATACCATTAAGCCACCAGATTCCTATTCATTCATGTGATATTGAAGTCAATCCTGTGAAAGGAAGCTTTGAGATTTCCTGTTCAGTCTCAAGTGTAGGAAAAACCGGAGTTGAACTGGAAGCCTTGCACGGAGCATGGGTAACTGCCTTGACCATCTATGATATGTGCAAGGCACTTTCCCCTGAAA
>JAHHJO010000059.1:0-3544 GCA_018680275.1 Bacteroidia bacterium | reverse complement strand
CTTTGGTCCGGGTATTTGATATCTGCAGGATCTATTCCGAATTGCGCTTCAAACTGTGCCCTCGCAATTGGATGATAACCAAAATCGTATTCAGGCATCTGGTGATCCTGGTCAAGCTTATATTTTGGTTGTAATGCATCCCCAAGTATAACATCAACATACCTGACGTAATCAAGGTGGAGGGAAGCCAGACCCTCTGTGTTGAGGATCTTTTTCGCTTTATTGATAATATGTTCTCTGGCATCGGGATGAAAAGGGCTCAGCCATTGGTAGTAGTCGACATAAGGACGAAACTCAAGTGAATTATTTCCATTACGGTTTACAGAATACCATTCAGGGTGTAACATGGCTATACTGTCACCAGGTTGGTTCAAGGTCCACATCCAGGCATGAACCTTTATGTCATACGAATCAGCCATTTTGATAATATGAGGCAGATACTCCATTCTACCTCCAAGCAATATTTCTGATATACCCAAATCGCTATACCCGGCTAATTTATCTTTCCATTGTGTTGAATCATAAGGATGGCCGGTGTTGGTCCAGCTTGAAATGATAAAACTATTATTGGTATTATTTGCGATCGTATTATTGGGAGAATCCTTGCATGATATTATTGCAAATATGACTATCAATGTAATGAAGAGCGCTTTCATGGAATCTTATTTATCACACCTTCTTCGTTGATTATATATGAGAAATCCTGATCGGGAAGGACGCATTTGAGTTCGAACCCATGATGGGTTTTATAGAAATAGGCATTCAGATATTGATCCTTGTCATACATTGCCTTAATCTCAAGACCGGACCAGTAATTTTCATTCATGAGATACTGGAGTTCACCAAACCTGATTTCCCTGAAAAGTGCGAATGTTATTTGCCGGTATAGTTCGTTTGGATTTTTTTTGAATTTGGCATCAATCAGGTGTGCCTTGTGTGTAAATTGTACGATTCCCCATTTTTCGGGTTCATGCATATTGATAACTTTTTGCGGACTCCATACCCAATTGTACTCAGGAAGAATTTTCCCGTCTACCTGTTTGCGGCGGTATTTTCCCATGATAATTTCGTGGTTCCATTCTACTCGCGAAAAATTCATTCTCCACTGTTCGCCTTCTTTCGGTAGTTTCTTTGGGTTGTTTTTCAACTCCAACAAGCAATCCATTGGAATGGCTAATTCTACAGACCAGAAAATATCCCGGTCAAGTGGATTATTGAGTGTGCCCTCAAATTGTATGGCATGTTTCAAGCCAGGAATATTCCATGTATTGATTGCTTTTCCTCCAACACGATACGGTTTTTGGAGGAGCAGGTCCCATGTTGTTCCTAGTGCATTTATTTCAAGTTCACCATAAATAGTTGATGAAGCAGAGGGATCAATGAATACTTCAAAATTGTTGTTATGGAAGATTACCGCATCATGCATGACCAGGTCAGCCCAGATATGTTCTTCCTCAAGCATAGCAAATACATATAGGTAGTTTTCGTCCCAGAGCAACTTCACCTTTGTATTGTACTTCGGAATTTTTTCTCCTTCGATATCAATAAAATTCTTTGTAAAGGGTGCACGCAACCAGGCTTCTTCGAATGCATTGCCATCTATCTTTATTTCCTGGTCACTTTTAGGAATGATATATTGTTTGGGACTCACAATTTTTTCACTTAAATCAATAGATATAGGTAAGAGCAGAGGATTTTGAACCTTGCAAGAACCAAACAATACGATCAATAGAAACAACATGTATCTCATAACAGCTAAAATAACCAACTCTCATTCAAATAAGCGGTATTTAAAATGGTTTCTCCTTCCTGGGATATTGGTTCATACATAGCTTGAAAAAACCTTGACCTGGTTTCAATATTTCTATTTTCTAATTTCAAAAGCTCTTGTTACATCCAGTGCGAATATCTCTCTCCAGACATTCCATTCATGTCCCCCCGGTACAAGGGTAACATTGTAATCAATATTATTCTTGTCAAGGTGAAGTTTTAAACTATCAATGACCGTAATAATTTCATATTCGTCATCAATGCCTGTTGAAATAAGTAAATGCGCTATCTCTTCAGGTGCATTTATTGGAATATTCGTGTAGGAAAATGAATTCCATATACTATCATTGAATATACTGTCTTTTGCAAAGACATCTATTTTTCTGGATGATGATATACCAGGTGGAACGGGTTCATAAGCAGCAGGAGAAAGTAGTATTCCAAAAGAAAAATGATCCGGATCTTTAAGCACAAACCTGAGAGCTCCGTAACCTCCGGCCGAATTACCAGCGATAACGCTTTTTTCTTTATTCAGGAAGTCTTGCAAGGAGCTATCTATATGAGGTATAAATTCATCAAAATAAACAGATTCCATGGGGATATGCCGGTTGACATTCCAGGAATTAGCCGCATCGAGACTGACGGCTACCACTGGTGGTATCATTTGGTTTTTTATCAGACTGTCCAGGATTGGCTGAACTCTGCCTTCTTCGTATTCGAACCAGTCATCATGATTCCCGCCATGACCATGAAGCAGGTACAACAGGTCATAACCATCGATTGGGTGTTTAGTGTGAGGTCTGTAAACATTATAGTAAATGCTGTCCTCTAACAATCGGCTAAAGAAAGATTTCTTTTCTACCTCTGAATAATATTCAACTTTAGCTTGCTTGCAGGAAGATATGGTGAATAACAAAAGCAGTGTAACCAGTAGATTAAATATATTATTCAGTCTACAAGCCATGTGAGAATTTCGTAGATGGTATGGCACGTTCAAAGATCAATTCGACGCGCTTATAAGGTTCAGACACCACATATTTATCTGCAAACATCTTAAACTGCCATCCTTCTTTTCCATACTCGTTCAATGCTTCCAGGTAATCAGCCCGGACTTTGCCCGACCACATGCTTCGTTTTAAGGTTACCACTTTGTACTCGTATTTCATCATTGTTTACATCTTATTTGTTTTCTTCTAAAATAATTACATCCAATGCTTTATCTCTTATCATTTTGTTTAGATCAGGGAGCATTTTTGTTTTAATTATGGTCCACTCCTCTAATTCAACATCAATCAATTCTGCTATTTCCTCTTTTACTTTTAAGGCTGCATCAGTAGGTGGGAAATCTGTATTACCCATCTGGGACAAGCTATTGAGATGAGCCAGTTTGTTAGTCAGCCGAATCGGAAAGTTTAATGGATCCTGCCCTGATTTATTTTGAGTCTGATAGAGGGCTTTTTCAACTTTGGTCATTACAGAATCAATTTCTCCCGCATATGCTTTAATCTCTTCATTTTTAATTTTATCTGTATAGCTTGTCATTTGCTTTCGAAGGCTCCTGATATCAATTATAGCCTGGTGCGCTTCATCCAGTTTTGAAATGACCTCTTGTGTAAATTCAAATTGAGCCATGATATCTTCCTGGCTTCCTTCTGAATCTGGTCTTTGGAGTACTTTAAAGTTCCTGTTGATATTTATTCCGTTAACATCCAGGGCCACTATATAATTACCCGGAATCGCTTTTGGTCCTTTAAGTGATCCCCACCATAATACC
>JAHHJO010000559.1:0-8779 GCA_018680275.1 Bacteroidia bacterium | reverse complement strand
GTTTGGTGATTTCAGCATTTTCCATCTGTGTCTTTTGGGATTCCCATTCAAATGTATTTGCTGCGCCGATTTCAAGTCGTTTACTTGTGTTTTCGAATGCCAGTTTTTGAGCATTGTATGCTTCTTCAGATGCTTCGAGTCTTTTCTTGGATGCACGGGCATTCGCCAGTGCCTGCTGCACATTTAATTTGAGGGTTTCAAGTATTTGCTCGTAACCGAGTTTCGAATTTTCTACATTGATTTTAGCTCTCTCTACATTGGCTCGCGTTGATCCATTGCTGTATATAGGTATAGATACTTGTGCACCAAAACCATAGGACAGGTTGTTATCCAATTGGGTTGTGTAATCATCAGAAGTGAACCCTTCCAGTTCTGCATAATTGGTGTTCAGACTGCCACCAACTCCTATAGAAGGGTAGTACGAAGTCTTCGCCAGTTCTACCCCCATTTCTGCGCTTTTTACGCGAAGGTCACCAGCTATGAGATCAGGTCGATTCAGTTGAGCACTTTCCTAAGCCTCCCCGAATGTGATCAGATCAGGATCGGTGTCATGGGTAATATCTTCAGGAACAATGATCACCATATCTTCATCCGGAGGGAGACGAAGCAACTGTTTTAGATTCAAAAGCGCAATTTCATCATTATTCTCTGCATCGATCAATGCTTGCTGGCTTTGTTTGACCTGGGCTAATAGATTTAATCTTTCAGCTGCTGGGGTGATTCCGGCATTTATGGATTTATTGATCTGATCCAGCTGTTGCTGACTCAGGTCCAGTTGTTTCTCCGCGATCTGAATATTTTCTTTGGCAAAAAGAACCTGTAAAAAAGCATTGGCTACTTGCAGGGAAACGTCAATCTTAGCTTGCTCTTTGTCCTGTATTAGTGCTTTCAGATTTGTTTCTGATTGTTTGATTGTTTTATTGATCGCACCTGCATTATATAATGTAAAGCCGGAATTAACACCATAACTGTTTGAAAAAAATGACTGTGTCACAAAATTGTTGGTTGTCGGATCGATGGTTCTACCAAAATTCCAACTGACACCGGTATTTCCGCTCAGATTTGGAAGTCTGTTTTGACGTGATTGACCCAGCGTGGCTTCTGCATCTTTTACCATTAATAAAGTCTGGTTGACCAGGATATTAGCCTCCATCGCATGATAAATGCACTTTTCCAGGGACCATTCCTGTTCCTGAGCCTGCATTGAAAATGAAAAAAATAGAAGGGTGAATAACAAAGTTTTACTGACGATTAATCTCATACAAATAGTTAATGGATTGTAATTTCAATTAAATGCTGCAATAACCATGCATATTTTCTATTAAGCTGCTTAAATCATGGATAAAATTGATTCTGATATAAATTAACATCCGGCATATTTAATATCCATCAATTTGTCACGGGATAAAAATAAATTGAATAAATTTGAGGCGCTTAAGCCAGAGTGGTGGAATTGGTAGACACGCTGGACTCAAAATCCAGTGCTAGCAATAGCGTGAGGGTTCGAGTCCCTCCTCTGGTACAAAGGAATATAAAGAAGCCTGCCTTGAGCGGAGTCGAAAGGACTTGGAAAGCTAAATCCAGGTCTTCTTTTATTTTAGAATATAGGCGACCTGCCTACCTGCCGGTACGGCAGGCAGGGAAGTTTGTCCTGAGCGAAGTCAAAGGGAGTCCCTTCTTCCCCGGTTGCCGAAATGAAATGGAGGTGACTGGTACAAAGGAATATAAAGAAGCCTGCCTTGAGCGGAGTCGAAAGGACTTGGATGTAAAATCTGAGTCTTTTTTTGTATGACGTTTGAGGCGACCTGCCTACCGCTCATACTTCAGTTTGCCACCCACTATTGTATACATCACTTTTGCATCCAGGATCTCCTCATCAGTACAAGTCAGTAAATTGGTATCCAGGATAGTGAAATCCGCGAGCTTGCCTACTTCAATGGAACCCTTAATTTTCTCTTCAAAAGCGCCATAGGCCGCATCGATAGTATAAGATTTCAGAGCTTCTTCCCTGGACATCCTTTGCTCTACAAAAAAGGTCATGCCATTATCTTTTCTTGTTCTTGTTACGGAAGCATAGAAGTTATCGATCGGACTGATCTCTTCAACCGGTACATCAGTGCCATTGACCACAACCACATCATTTTCGAGTAATTTTTTCCAGGCATAGGCGCCGATCTTGGCACGCATGGTCCCAAGCCGCTTAACAACGAAAGGTGCATCGGATGTGCAATGGACGGCCTGCATGGAAGCAATAGCTCCTGTGGACTTGAATCGATTGATATCGTTAGGATTAAGATGTTGGGCATGTTCGATTCGCCATCTCAGACCTGGACTCTTCTTATTGTATTCTTCAATAATATCAAGCGTTTCCTTATTGGCCCTGTCACCAATTGCATGGACACATAATTGCATGCCATTTTCAAAAGCCTGTTTGGCAATGGTCGCAACCTCTTCAACTGTAGTTGTATTTTGCCCGGTAAATCCTGGTTTGTCAGTGTATGGTTCTGTCAGCCAGGCACCATATGCACCCAGTGCTCCATCCAGTTCTGTTTTGATAGCGCGGCAGGTGAAATGATTATTCCCCACATTGATCTTTTTATAGTCTGCAATCTTTCCTTCCATTTCTTCAGAACTGTGCCTGAGCATGGCCCAGAGCCTGATGTCCAGCTTACCTTCCAGGGCAAGTTTTTCATAATTTTCCAGATCCTGGAAGCTGGAACCTGCATCTTGGAAACTGGTTACACCATTCGAAAGGCATTCTTTTTGCGCAAGTTCAACAGCCTCATACCATAAAGCTTTTTGCGCTTTCTCATCCAGTGTGTTTAAATATTCACTATACAGGTCAATGATTGGTTTCTTTGCACGTTCTTCAAATACGCCTATTGATTCCCCGGCGTTATTCCTCACGATACGTCCTCCGGCGGGATCTGGTGTTTCAGTGGTGATGCCCGCCATATCCATTGCTTTTTTATTGGCGAACAATGAATGACCGCTTGCATGAATGAGGATAACAGGATTGTCTGGAGTGGCATCACTAAGACCTTGATGATGGGGATAGGCATCAACAGCGTTCTCCGGCTGTGTAAACCATTTTTCCTGGTGCCAGCCACGTCCAAAAATAAAATCGCCTTTTTCAGATTGTTTTGCTTTATCTATGACTTTTTGGCGGATATCAGCCCAGCTTGTGTCTTTCAGGAAGTTGAGATTCTGAAGTGATGAACCCATTCCATAAAAATGACCATGTCCTTCGATAAATCCGGGCATAACAAACATGTCTCTGGCATCGATCATTTTGGTTTCGGGTCCGATTTGTTTTTTAAGATTTTGATAATTATCAAGTACCTTGATTTGATCCCCAATTAATCCTATAGCATTAAAAGCTTTAGATGAATGTGTGGCCGTATAAATTGCATTGGTCTGTATTACAAGATCGAGTTTGGTTTCCTTCTGACATGAAAATAAAACCAGGAAAATTGGAAACAAGAGGTAACGCATGATATTGTTTTTTTACAAAGATGAATAATTATTAAAATGATTAGCTTTGAGTTAAGCAAAAAAGCCAATGTATAGTTTTAAGGAGTTAAGCAAGAAGTTTAATGATTACCTGTCTGAATACAGCTATCCGGATACTCCTGCACACTTATATGAACCTGTTAAATATATCATGTCACTGGGCGGAAAACGGATACGTCCTTCTCTTGTCCTCGCTTCAAGAAATTTGTTTGGTGATGATATCGAATATGCTTTTGAAGCAGCAATGGCGGTAGAAGTTTTTCACAATTTTTCCCTGGTCCATGATGATATTATGGATGAAGCCGCTATTCGCAGGGGTAAGGAGGCAACACATATCGCATATGACACGAATTCAGCCATACTTTCAGGGGATGTGATGCTGATCATGTCTTATCGGATATTGGAAAAATACAAATCTTCTTTCTTCAGACTTATGAAATTGTTTTCCAGGACGGCACAGGAAGTCTGTGATGGACAAAGGATGGACATGGATTTTGAAGAACTCCAGATAGTCTCCATTGAAGATTATATTAAAATGATCACATTAAAAACCTCTGTCCTGATTGCTGCTGCATTAGGGCTTGGAGGAATCATCAGTAACGCCTCAAATAAAGACATTGAACACCTATATGAGTTTGGAAAGAATATGGGTATAGCATTTCAGATACAGGATGATATACTGGACAGTTTTGGAGACCAGGAACTGGTAGGTAAAAAAATCGGGGGTGATATTATTCAGAAGAAAAAAACATACCTATACCTGAAAGCGCTTGAATTGTTATCAGAAAAAGAAGCGGAAAGGCTGAAAAGGCTATTTGTTCAAAAAGACTTAAGTGATGATGAGTTGGTGCAGGAAGTGATGGACCTTTATAAAAGGGCACATGTATTGGTACATGCACAGGAACTCAAACTTGTCTACCATCAATTGGCTTTGTCTCACCTGGATGCTATCAGCATTGAAAACGACAGAAAAAAAATCCTGCGTGATTTCTCCAACGAGCTTTTGAGCCGGCAGTTTTAGATGAAAATTCTTTATGCAATCCAGGGAACCGGGAATGGTCACTTGAGCAGGGCTATCGAACTGGCACCGTTCCTTGTGAAAAAAGCAAAAGTGGATTTTCTTATCAGTGGAAAAAGTTCGGAATTAAGGTTTCAATATCCATTTAAGTATATGTATCATGGACTTGGTTTCTATTTTGGAAACAATGGGGGACCTCAATACCTTAAAAGCATATTGAATATCAGACCAATCAGGCTTCTGATTGATATACTGAAATGTCCTGTCAGAGATTATGATTTCATCATCTCTGACTTTGAACCGGTAAGTGCCTGGGCTGCGAGCTTAAGGAATGTACCTTGTATTGCAATGAGTCATCATGCTTCCTTTTTATCAATGAAAGTTCCCCGTCCAAAGAATATCAGTCGTTTTTTTGAATGGGGCATGAAGTGGTATGCACCTTCCAGAAATCATATTGGAGTTCATTATTTGCCTTATGATAAAGACATCTTTTCTCCGGTAATACGGAACGAGATCGTTGAATCCCAGGTTTCGGATAAGGGCTATATCACTGTTTATTTGCCAGCATATGCTGATGAAATACTGATTTCTCATTTTATAAAGTTCCCTGATTACCATTGGAAAGTTTTCTCCAAAAAAACAGATGTTTTCTATAAACAAAATAATATCGAGGTTTATCCTGTAGACAAAGAACGGTACAGGAAAGAACTTGTGTCATGCCATTCTGCCATAGTGGGTGCAGGATTCCAGGCGACTTCGGAAGCATTGTTTCTTTCAAAAAAAATGCTGGTCGTTCCTATGAAGGCGCAATACGAACAAAAATGTAATGCTGCAGCATTAAAGAAACTGGGTATAGCAATTGTGGATCACATCAATGAAGATTTTCCTGTGAGGCTTGAAAGCTGGTTAAAGTCTGAAAAACCGGTATATCCAAAAATCGAGTGTGGTACGGAGCGCATTGTTGAACGCTTGTTCGAATTAGTCAAAATATAGTTTCATTTCCCACCAACGTTTATCAAGGACACTTTGTTTTCTTTTATAAAACCTGATCGCATCTTCATTCCAATGCAGGACCTGCCATTTGAGCACATGACATTTCCTGGATTTTGCTTCTTCGATCACACGGTTAAATAACAAACTGCCAATGCCGTGGTTCCTGTATGTTTCCTTAACAATAAAATCTTCAAGGTGCAACATGTTTCCTTTCCAGGTTGAGAAAGTATTATAGTATAATGCCATTCCAACGATCTCATTATCGATTTCTGCCACAAAAGCATGTATAAGTCCTTTGTCAAATGCTATATTATAATCGTCAAGATTGGCAGTTACAGCATCAGGTTCCTGTTCAAATATGGCAAGATCGATGACAAGTCCAATAATAGCAGGCAAATCAGTCCTTTTGGCAAATCTTATTTGAGCTTTCATTTATTATACAAGTTGGTCCATTATTGTTGGAATAACACCTTTGCAAAACTAAAAAATAGTCTTACCTTTGCACCTCATTTTTAAAAGCTGAAATTAAATTAATATATGCCTACTATCAATCAGTTGGTAAAAAAAGGTCGGAAAAAGGTATTCGTGGCCAGTAAATCAAGAGCTTTGGAGGGATCTCCTCAAAAGCGCGGGGTTTGCACACGTGTATATACTACTACACCTAAAAAACCAAACTCTGCATTAAGAAAAGTTGCCAAGGTTCGTTTAACGAATGGTATTGAAGTCATTGCTTATATCCCGGGGGAAGGACATAACCTCCAGGAACACTCGATTGTATTGATCAGGGGAGGTAGGGTTAAGGACCTTCCAGGTGTACGATATACCATTGTAAGAGGAGCACTTGATACTGCTGGAGTTGAAAAAAGATTGCAGTCCAGATCTAAATACGGAACCAAAAGACCTAAAAAATAAGAAATCATGAGGAAAAGAAAACCGAAAAAGCGCATAATCCAGCCGGATCCGAGGTTCAATGACCCGATGGTAACCCAGTTTGTAAACAACCTGATGTGGCAAGGTAAAAAAGGTGTGGCATATAACCTTTTTTATACAGCTATGGATATTATTCAGGAGAAAACAGGTGAGGATCCTCATGAGATGTGGAAAAAAGCACTCAATAATATTACGCCAGGCGTTGAAGTAAGAAGCCGAAGAATTGGAGGTGCCACTTTCCAGATTCCTACAGAGATCAGACCTGCAAGGAAATTGTCAGTAGGTATGAAATGGTTGATCAAGTATTCCAGGGCAAGAAACGGTAAAGGGATGAGCGAAAAGCTTGCTGCTGAGATTATGGCAGGTGCGAAAGGAGAAGGCGCTGCGGTCAAGAAAAAAGAAGATACACACAAAATGGCAGAGTCCAACAGGGCATTTGCACACTTCAGGGTTTAATACATTCAACATTTAAAATAAATCATAAGATTTAAAAGATTATGTCTAAAGATCTGAGCTATTTACGGAATATAGGTATCGCTGCACACATTGATGCCGGCAAAACAACGACGACAGAAAGGGTTTTGTATTACACCGGAATGAGTCACAAAATCGGTGAAGTTCACGATGGTGCTGCAACAATGGACTGGATGGAGCAGGAGCAGGAAAGAGGTATTACAATTACTTCAGCTGCTACAAAAACCAACTGGAACTGGAAAGGTCAGGACTACCCGATGAATATCATCGATACGCCTGGTCACGTTGACTTCACAGTTGAAGTGAATCGTTCATTGAGAGTTTTGGATGGTTTGGTATTCTTGTTTTGTGCTGTATCTGGAGTTGAGCCTCAGTCAGAGACGAACTGGAGACTGGCAGACAACTATAAAGTACCAAGAATCGGATTTGTAAACAAAATGGACAGATCTGGTGCGGACTTCTTTTCTGTTGTTAAAGATGTAAAAGAAAAACTCGGATCAGATGCAATTCCATTGCAGGTGCCAATTGGAGCAGAGGAGAATTTCAAAGGAGTGGTTGATCTGATCACAAATAAAGCGATTGTCTGGAATGAGCATGACATGGGAATGACATTTGAAGAAATAGAAATTCCTGAAGATCTTGTGGATACGGTCATGGAGTGGAGAGAAAAACTTCTTGAGGCCATAGCCGAATATGATGATACATTGATGGAGAAATTTTTCGAAGATCCGGATAGTATCACTGAACAGGAAATGATCAATGCTGTAAGAGGTGCAGTGATCGATAATAAATTTGTTCCGATGATGGCAGGTTCTGCCTTTAAAAACAAGGGCGTACAGGCTGTATTGGATGCTGTATGTGCATTTCTGCCATCGCCATTGGATGTTGATGCAATTACAGGAACGAACCCTAAGACTGACGAGGAAGAAACAAGAAGCCCGTCTGTAAGTGATCCATTTACAGCATTGGCATTCAAAATTGCAACGGATCCATATGTAGGAAGATTAGCTTTCTTCCGTGTATATTCCGGAGCATTGGATGCCGGTTCTTACATTTATAATTCAAGGTCTGATAGTAAAGAGAGAATATCCCGACTTTACCAGATGCACTCCAACAAGCAGAACGCCATAGACAGGGTTGAAGCGGGAGATATTGCAGCTGGTGTAGGGTTTAAGGATATCAGAACCGGTGATACACTTTGCCAGGAAGGTAAACCAATTGTACTTGAAAGTATGGTATTTCCTGATCCTGTGATCGGTATAGCAATTGAGCCTAAGACTCAAAAGGACGTTGATAAGTTGGGAATGGCACTGGCCAAACTGGCTGAGGAGGATCCTACATTTCAGGTTAGATTTGATGATGATACTAACCAGACTGTAATCAGTGGAATGGGTGAACTTCACCTTGAGATCATCATCGACAGGCTTAGAAGAGAGTTTAAAGTAGAATGTAACCAGGGACAACCCCAGGTGAATTATAAAGAAGCATTGACAACAACAGTAGATCACACGGAAAGATTGAAAAAACAATCAGGTGGATCAGGTTTGTTTGCACAAATGCAATTCGAACTGGGACCAGCAGACAAGGATTTCCTTGATTCGGATGATTTCAAGTCAGGAAAAGTAAGACTGCAGTTCGAAAACAAAATTTTTGGAGGTTCCATTCCAAAAGAATATTTCCCGTCTATTGTAAAAGGATTTAATTCCATGATGGATTCTGGTGTATTGGCCGGATATGGGATCGATAGTATGAAGGTTAAGTTGTATGATGGATCAACCCACGCCGTGGATTCAAAGCCAATTGCCTTTGAACTATGTGCCAAGGAAGGATTCAGGACTGCGGCTCAGAAAG
>JAHHJO010000088.1:0-2826 GCA_018680275.1 Bacteroidia bacterium | reverse complement strand
ATTTGTAGTAGCCACTCCTTCAGGATTTATTGTTAATGGTTTAAAAGTAGTCCATAAATCAGCTAAGCCCCCAATAAGTGGGATATTCCGTTCTGTAGTAAATTGTGTCAGGTTCTCAATCTGTCCTCCTTCACAAGGAATTCTACCCACTTGTGTTTTAACATCCATATCTATGGCAGTATTATTTGAATTCGTAATGGTTTTCAAATTTATACTCTGGATATTGATGGTTTGTATATGATTGGGTAAACTACCATTTGCAGAACTTGCCAGAAAGGCAGCCAGGTCGGTTATATTTATCGTTTTAAAATCTATATATATACTGTCATTAGTATTTATTGAATAATTGAATACTGCTGTAACCGTTTTATTGTATTCGACATATGTTTCTCCTTCACAGGACAGCAACATGAATAAAATGAATATGTAGAAATATTTCATAGCTTTCAGTTTGTAGAATTTTCAATAATTTCAGATGCTTCCATTGGAATGACTTCATCAGTTTTCTTCTTTCCAACGATCCTGAATTCAAGATTTACATTACCCATCAAAGGTTTAGGTCCTGATAAGCTGGCCGAGATTGCAAAAAAGCCTAATTGGACCCTGGCACCCATTCCGGCCAGTATCTTGTCTGCATTTTTCAGATTGGTTTCAATATCTACTTCTTCTCCTATACTATTGAAGCTGTAATACACATCAAAATCTCCAGTCTGGTAACCACCATACAGTGATAAATCCAGCAGGCCGGTTTGATAGGCACCCTGGATATATCCGAAGTGGCTTTGCAGTTTCATATATCTGCCGATATCAGACTTATTGAATTGATAGCCTATATTGATAGCTACAGGAAATGTTCTACTAATATGTTGATCGATAGAATGTCTTAGTCCAATACCCAGGAGATCAAACTTTCCGAAGTCATCTTTCGTGTCCCAGGCAAAGAATCGCCCTGTGAGTTCTGTCCCGGCTATTCCACCAATGGTTAACTGTGGAATGACCAAAGGCAGGAAATCAATGTTATAGCCTGTTGCAAAAACATAGGAAGTACCATCAGCAGCAGTTACCATGACAGATTCGTTGGCGCCAATTATGGTTGGTACTTCTCGGCTTATTTGTTCACTGAAAGAAGGGTCTGTCCAACCGGTAAAAGTTCTTTGGGAGTCAACTGGTTTACTGTAAACACCTGCGAAGTTCAGGTTTAAATAAAAATCTTTGCCTATGTAAGAAGATATAGGTACTGTGGCATTCAAACCACTGATGGAAAGATCTGCCAGTGGTTGCAAATAACCTATTCTGTTATCATTTGAATAAGCATTCAGGTATTCGTTAAATCCTTGTGCGGTAAGTATTGAGCAAATAAGAGACAGGCAGATCGTGAGTTTATGAGTTAGTTTCATAGCACAATCATTTGAGAGGTCCAAAAAATGGAATTCAGGAAGTAATTTATTCCAAATCCATATTCAAGTCAAAGAAAAGCGTTCAATTTGATGAAGATCATTTGATTGCATGATCTATGTCATTAGAATTTTGCAATATTCTATCAGGAAGCCTAAGCAGGTAAAGAAATATTAATAGGCCAGCAGGTTTTCGATCGCTTCTTTTACTTTACCCACATTTGGAAGTATTGCCGCTTCGAGTGTAGAATTTAATGCAATAGCAGGTACACGTTTAGAACCAACAATCCTGATTGGTGCATCGAGTGATTCAAAACATTCTTCCTGAATGAATCCTGCGACGGACCGTGCAAAGGAAGCATACACAGATTCTTCAGTCAAAAGAATACATTTATTATTCTTTCTTACACTTTCAAATACCGTTTTTTCATCCATAGGATAAAGTGTCCTCAAATCCACGACTTCGACCTGTCCTGGAAAAGACTCCGCGGCATTCAATGCCCAGTGGACGCCCATCCCATATGTGATAATAGTGATGGTGTTATCATTGTCATTATCCGATTTGAGTGGAATGCTTGCTTTGCCTATTGGAAGGATATAGTCTTCTGCCGGTTCAATCACTTTGGCTCTGCTTGTCCCTTTTACTTTCGACCAGTACAGTCCCTTATGTTCAAAAATAATGACAGGATTTGGATCATAATAGGCAGCTTTCATTAATCCTTTCATATCTGCACCATTACTCGGATAGACAATCTTTATCCCTTTAATATTCGTTACGACAGATTCGACACTGCTGGAATGAAATGGTCCGCCTGAACCGTATGCTCCTGTTGGAACACGAAGGATCATACTTACCGGCCATTTTCCATTGGTCAGATAACCTGAACGACTGACTTCTGTGAAAAGCTGATTCAGTCCCGGCCAGATATAGTCTGCAAACTGGACTTCCACAATTGGTTTGAGTCCGACAGCTGACATACCAGCAGTAGAACCAACTATAAAAGCCTCCTGGATCGGTGTGTTAAAGACGCGTGTATCACCGAATTTTTGTGCGAGGGTTGCAGCTTCTCGGAATACGCCTCCAAGTCTGGCTCCAACATCCTGACCATAAAGCAGACATTCCTTGTGCTTGCGCATTAATTCTTCGATAGCAAATAAAGCTGAATCCACCATTACCTTTTCTTCCCCATTGTCAGGCACTCGGACACCACTTTCTTCTGTAATTGGGGTAGGTGCAAAATCATGTTTAAAAATATCTTCAGGAACCGGATCCTCTGCTAAAAGTGCTCTTTTAAAATCCGACCTTACACTCTTTTTACTTTCGTTTTCAATCTTGTCTATTTTCTTCTTTGTGAAGCCGCTTTCATCCAGAAAACTTTTCAGTTGAGGATAAGGATCGCGTAGCTTGTGTTCTTCAATATCATCTCTGTAC
>JAHHJO010000070.1:0-8199 GCA_018680275.1 Bacteroidia bacterium | reverse complement strand
TTTTGTATACCATCAGAGCATGTTGGTCCGGTTGATCCCAGGCAGAAGTTTGTTGTTTCAGAACTACCAAATGAACCACCTGAAGCCAGAACATTATTGTTCTCATCTGTGAGTGTATATGATCCGTTTCCGTAAGCACAACAAATACCATCACCATAGCTGTCAAATATCGTGTAATCAAAGCATGCGTCTGCCAAACACCAGGATTCAGTGACAGTTCCGCCTGCAGGCATATTACTATAAGGGCCTCCTGAGGCTACGGTATTGCCATTGGCATCAACAAGTTCCCAACTGGTCTCTCCTGGGTAGTCATCAAGGACGATGGTCATAGTGACATCTGTTCCGTTGCAAGTAGAACATGGAGGGCAATCCGGGCCACCGCAGTCTACACCAGTTTCATTACCGTTTTGTATTCCGTCAGAGCAAGTCGGTGCCGTGGATCCAAGGCAGAAGTTCGTCGTTTCAGAATTTCCGAATGCACCTCCAGATGCCAATACATTATTGTTCTCATCTGTGAGTGTATATGATCCGTTTCCGTATGCACAGCAAATACCATCACCATAGCTGTCATTAATGGTGTAATCGTAACATCCATTTGGAAGACACCATGTCTCTGTTACTGTTGATCCGGCGGGTACACCACTATATGGACCGGCTGAAGCCACAGTATTGCCGTTAGCATCCACAAGAGTCCAGCTTGTTTCTTCAGGATAGTTGTCAAGGACGATGGTCATAGTGACTTCCGTTCCATTGCAGCTAGGGCAGGCGGGGCAATCCGGGCCACCGCAGTCTACACCCGTTTCATTTCCATTTTGCTGACCATCACTGCAGGTTGGAGGATTTGCAGTTCCACATGCAGATGAATTAAGAAGACTTTCTCTTGCGCCTCCTGTATCAAACAAGGCACGCATCCGGTCTTTCTGACCAGATGTATATAAATTCATACAAGCATCATCAGAGTAGTCCATATAGTTTTCTACCATATCAGTTGTTGAACATGATACATGCCCGGAAGCACAACCATAGTTGGCATCATCTGATTTGGGGGTATCATTGACAAAATCATCAACATTACAGTTTCCATCTCCCCAGATATGCCTTAGATTGAGCCAGTGTCCTACTTCATGTGTACCAGTTCTTCCAAGGTTAAAAGGTGCCTGAGCAGATCCATTGGTGCCGAAAGCTTCATAATCGACAACCACACCATCGGTATTGGCAGGACCACCAGGGAATTGTGCATATCCCAGGTATCCGCTTTCCAGATCGCAAACCCAGATATTTAAATAATCAGCGGCAGGCCACGCATCTTTACCACCGGAAGAGTTAAATTTCACCTGGTCGTTAAGGTTGAAGCTGGTATTCGAACTTGATGTTCGCGTGATTCCTGTTGTAGGATTGCCATTAGGGTCTACAGTTGCCAGGCAGAATTCAATTTCTGAATCTGCAGCCTGGGGCCATGTATTATTGGCATCACTGTTTAATCTTCGGAAGTCGTCCGTAAGCACCGTCATTTGGGAAGTAATTTGTGCATTGCTGACATTCTCTGCAGTAGTATTATATACGACATGCACCACAACAGGAATTGTGATGACTCCTGTCACCGCTTTTTCCGGATTTTCAATAAAACTTTGAGTGGCTCTTTCGATTTGTTTCATTTTATTATAATACTTAGGATCCTCCTGCAGGAGATTCTCATGATGTTCCATGGATCCACAATTTCTCTGGGCTGAAAGGTCCTGCATTCCTAATAATACAAACAGGCAAAAAAGTAATGATATACGCATAAGTCTGACGTTTAAATGTTAAATAATATTTCTAGCTATTCCTGGATATTAGAGGCATCATTGGTTTTGCTGATTGAAATGATCACAGGTTTGATGATTTGTGATCTGTTACGAATCGAGAATTATTGCAAAACCTGATGCATAATAGAAAACTAAATTTTTCTTACATAATTTTTATTCTTGATTATTGGCATTCTTACTATAATTCAGGGATTCCCCTTGCAATTATTTAAAGTTGATGTTAGACTTTCTCATGGTTTTTACCGAGTGTCTATACCAAAGCTAATTGAATGTTGAACTGGAAATGACTGAGTATATATTCAGCTGGATGTATTTTATACGAAGAGGGGCGTTTATTATACTTTACTGTTATTGCATGTTCTTAAGCTGGTTAAAATCATGCTCTGGAATGGTCATCTTAATGCAAATCCTTCATTTGGAATTAAAACCTCCTGGATGGATAGAACCCTCAAGCAAGAATTTGTAATGACTATTGAAATGAAGACAATTTCTTCAACTCGGGTTATGGATAGATTTAAAATACAAATGGTATAGAATGATTACATATTAAATATTTATTTAATATGATATCGGTTTTGAGAAGTATCCGGGATTAGAAACAGTTTTAGTTTTCTGGATAGGGTGGTTGAAAGAGCCTGGTTGTAGAGGATACTTTGGGTATAAAACACAAAGTGGCCCCACAAACGTAGGGCCACCTAACAACTAGATTTATAAGAATATAAGGTTAATCTTATTATTTAGGAGCGTTTGTGTGTGAGACAAGTTTCCATGTCTCCTGTCGATGAAGGGTCCGTAAATCCATCATCTTCTCCCATATATCATCAACATTCGTGCCGGGATGAACATTTTCCCAGACTTTGGCAGGCGGATAACTGAACACTTGGTCGGGTGTTACCTGAATATCAACAGTGATAATATTGTAATGATACGCTTCAACTATTGGAGTGCTTCTTACATACAAAGCCCAGTCAGTACGTCCGCCAGCTTCAATAAAGGCTTAATGTACGGGCTTGAAATATGTTTTTTCAAGATCAACATAATCCCCACAAATTCCTTGAGGTACTTTCATATAATTTACTGAAACATACCTGGCCGGTGAATTTCCCGGACCTGGAATTGCTTCATCAATAAATGAGAAAATTTCTGTTTTTTACCAATCTCCTGCTGTTGACATTATATTCCATATTTTATTCGTATCAACTCCAGGAGTTACAGAAAATCAATGAATTACTGTCTATGATTACAGTGTGTTTGAAAGGGTAATGATATTGAATTAAGTTCTAGAGTTTCACAAATCTGTAAATGACCTTCTCCATTTCTTCTGCCTGTAGTGAAATGAAATAGATACCGGGGTTATAAGCTGATACATCAATAATATGACCGAATTCAAGTCCCCTTTTACGTTTTTGAAACTGGTCAATAAGTTGGCCATTGGCATCAAACATAAGGATATCAATAAAGCCCTCGAAATAAGATCTGTTGAAGACACGAATCTTATCCTGGACCGGATTAGGAAATATGTGAAGGTCATTTAAGTGATTATTGTTTATTTCCAGATCCCACCGGGCTGAATTATTCGACCTGCTTTTTTCAGAAAGGGTAAATTCAGAATCAACCAGTAATTCAAGTTCATATTTACCTGTACTCAAGTTGAAAGGAATAGCTATATCCAGGTATTCTGTATCAGAGTATCCATTCCTGAGTAAGATATTTCTATTTAAGAGTGTATAGATATATCCGGATGAATTATTCCTCAACATTAGAATCATGTTCACCTCTTCATCCTGCTCCAGGGTTGCACAATCCAGTATGTAATTAATAGTGATAGTCTGTCCGTTGAGGTTTCTATCCAGAATTTGAGTAGTCGAAACGATGACATCCTGCTCTGGGCACACAGCAAATAAGTGAGGATGTTCTGATTCACCTATGGCCCTTACGTAGTTTGATTGTTGATCTGATAAAACAAAGCGGCATTCTTTTCGGGAATAGCTCATCAGGTTGGTGACATCCGGTTGATATATAGCCCCGGTGGGGTCTCGGTCATCACCTGTATAAATACAATTATTTGATACAGTACTATTGGACAGTTTTGGATCAGCCGGGGTATCGCAAAAACCATCACCTGAAGTGCTGCAATTAGACCGATTCACTAATTCTATTCCGGAATACGTGTCGTGCGTGTGTTTCAAATCAAAATAATGCCCAAACTCATGAGATAAAGTAGACCCATTATTCATACATTCTCTTTTAATGATGATGGCTCTTGAATTAATATTATCAGGTCTGGGAAAAGTACCTATGCCACATAATGGATCATCATCTGAATCTCTTAATAGATTGACCACGTATACATTGATTGTATTTCTCTGATAACTAAATTTCAATAGTTCATCATAATTGTTCTTGTATGTAGTCAGGTAGTTGGAATTATTTATATCATGAACATATTGACATGTTGTAAATTCAATACCAGCATCAGCATAATGTTCATTGACTTTTTGAAGAGCAGCATAACATTCTTCGAAGTTCGCACCTCCGAAACCATTGTTATTTCTGACTACATGAAAGCTAACAAGGAATTGCCTTTTGTTTTTAGGTCTAAAGTCTTTCATTTTTTTGGCATTCGATATGGCCTCAGTATTCACATATCCGTCGTATTCTGTACCACATTCTTTAGACTGAGCTATGAGAAAACCAGGCAGTAATAAAAAGGCCAAAAGAATGGATATATTGATAGGAGTAGTTCTAGTGATATTCATGATTTCAATGAAAGCTGTATGCTAAAAATACTTTAATGTCAGATTAATGATCTTTTGTTTGAAACTATTGTATGGCGGCACCAGTAATTCAAGTGCATTCGGTATATTCTGCTTTAATACACCCCGTGCATTTGAAAAGGCTTCAAAACTATACTTTCCACCTGCTTTTCCGATACCGCTGTTGTTACTGCCACCAAAAGGGAGGTGTACATTATAAAAATGTACACCGCTATGATTGATACACGATCCACCTGCTCTTGTGCTATGAATGATATGATTGATGTTTTTCCTGTTTTTGCTATAAACATATAAAGCCAGGGGAATCTCTCCATCATTAATTGTTTTGATAACCTCATCAATATCAGTAAAACTGTGTATAGGCAATAATGGACCAAATATCTCATCCTGCATTATTTTGCTGTCCATACTTACATCACTCAGGATAGTAGGAGAAACAAAATTATCAGCGTCATTGATTTTGCCACCATAATTTATTTTAGCGCCATTTTCAACGGCATCTTCTATGAATAGTTTCATTCTTTCCAGGTGCCGATCATGAACAATCCTGGAATAGCTTTCTTCCTGGGATGCATCTTCGGTATAGAATTCCTTAAGGTATTTTATGATCCTTTCAATAAAATCATTCTTTTTGTCTTCGTGCACAAAGACATGATCCGGGGCAATACAGATCTGACCATTATTAATAAATTTTGACCAGGCAATTCTTTTGGCAGCCATATCGATATTAGCCGTCTTGTCTACAATAGTAGGAGACTTGCCGCCTAATTCCAGGGTTACAGAAGCAAGGTGTTTTGCTGCTGCTTGCATAACGATTTTACCTACCTGTGGTGATCCTGTAAAAAATATATGATTAAATGGAAGCTGAAGCAAATTCTGTGATGTTTCAACCGAACCTTCGAAAAGTGCGACCTCATTTTCAGGAAAAAGTGATGTGATCATTTCTTTCATTACCGAGGAACAGTGTGGCGTATATTCACTGGGTTTAAGGATGACTGCGTTCCCTGCAGCAATTGCAGAAATCAGGGGTCCAAAAGTCAGTTGAAAAGGAAAGTTCCATGGTGAAATAATCAATACAACTCCTTTAGGTTCGTAATGGATGTATGAGTTGGATCCCATTAAAGATAAAGGGGTATCTACTTCCTGCTTTCGCATCCATCTTCTGAGATGAGATTTAATGTGTTTGATTTCTGAAATAACCGGGTATAATTCAACCAGATCGACTTCGCTGGGATGTTTTCTGAAATCATTATAAAGTGCTTCACGGATTCTATCCCTGTACTCGAATATGGCTTTATGTATTTTCTTGAGTTTGCTAATTCTCTCTGATGCTGTTGTAGCAGCCAGTTCATACTGATGACTTTTCTGTAATTCGAATACACGTTTTATTTCAAGACCCTGGTCTTCTGATATTGATCTTTGAATTGTTTCCATAGCCATATTCATATTTGAATGAACAATCAAGATAATTCATTTTTAGCAATAGAAGTTTTAATCGCTCATATGAGCAGACCATAAAAGCTAAAAAAATATGGATTTTTTATCAATGATAGAAATATGGGAGCAAGGGTAGTGATACCTGCTCCCATATGATTTAAGTTAATCCAGGGAGGGTTTATTCTCCTGTTTCTTTACTTGTTTTTTCCTTTTCAGGATCGGAACCATTGACATTGCTTTTGACAAGAGACTGTGGCAAGTTCATGCCACTCTGTGCCAGGAAATCGTTGAGTTGGGGCATCATGCTATATAGTCCCTGGACGAAATTACCTACACCTTTACCGCTACCGTTGTCATAGACCACAACTTTTTCTATATCCAGATCCTTGATGGCTCCTGTCTGAATCTCAGCCAAATCTGTGAGTTTATCAATCATCAGGTAACCGATTGCACTTTGCGGATCTCCATTCGCCGCTTCAACCAGTTTTTGAAATCCTTCTGCCTGTTTGCGTAACAACTCTTCCTGACCTTTGGCCTGGGCCATAAATTTTGCTAGGATGGCATCAGCTTCTCCTCTCGCTGTTTCTCTTTGTCTTTCTGCTTCAGCCTGTGCTTTAATGACAGCTTTTTGTTTGTCTATCTCAGCAATGACCACTTCATCTGCTTGTTTTTTGGCCAGTTCCATTTTAGCTCTTGCGTCTTCGGCTTCCTTTTCAGCGATATATGCTTCCTGCATTGCTTTGGCTGCAGCGACCTTCCTGGCAGCCGTTGCTTTTCTCTCTGCTTCAGCAACCTCAATGTCTTTGGAAGCATCGGAATTGGCAATTTTTATCTTGGCCGTATTTTTACCTTCAATGGCAATTGCATTTGCGTCAGCTTCACCGATTTCAGCCCGTGAATTTGCTTCGGCAATACTGATTCTTTGTTTTTGTAGTGCTTCAGCTTCACCGATTTCGGCAAGGCTGTTTGAATCAGCGACCTGTACACGTTGTAATTGCATGGCATTCGCTTCACCTACTTCAGCCCTGCTATTGGCACCAGCTACTTTTACTCTCTGATCTTGCTGTGCTTCAGCTTGACCAATGGCTCCAGTCCTTTCTTCATTAGCCACTTTTACCTTGGCATCATTAATTGCTTTGGCAGCAGCTTCTTTACCCAGTGCCTGGATATAGCCGGATTCGTCCTGTATATCTGTGACATTGACATTGATCAGTGCCAGGCCGATTTTATGTAATTCGTTTCCAACAGTGGTGTATACTGATTCTACAAACTTATCCCTGTCGGTATTCAATTCCTCGATATCCATATTGGCGATGACCAATCGCATCTGTCCCATAATAATATCATGAGCAAGAGACCGGATGGAAGGACGGTCAAGTCCAAGCAGCCTTTCCGCTGCAGCAATCATCAAATCTGGTTTGTTACTGACACCTACAGTAAATTGAGCCGGCACAGATACCCTTATATTTTGTTTGGACAAGGCGTCCTGAAGATTCACATCAATGCTAATTGGCGTTAAATCAAGATACCTGTAGTCCTGGATGACCGGCCAAACAAAGGTTGCTCCACCAGCGTAACATTTTGCCGATTGATCATCACCGGTTTTCCCGTATACCACGAGTATTTTATCTGAAGGACAGCGTTTGTACCTGCTTACGAAAAAAAGTATCAGCAAGAAAGTAACAAATACAAGGAAGCCAGCCAGAATTAAAATTTCAGTCGTCATATTATTATGTTTATTTATTAGTTTTTTTCTTTTTGAACAATCACATATTCATCTTGAAAATCAGTAACCAATACCGATTCTCCGGTTTTGATTTCTTCATCATCTCTTGATTTTGCCTTGAGTTCTCTTTGAGCTCCTTTGATCAGGATATTTACTATTCCCTGACCACCCGGTGGTATGCGTAAGTATACTTCTCCTTTCTGATACATTGAGTCTTCCAGTGACCAGTTGACATTTTCTTCGTTTCTCACAAGTAGTTTGAGTAGATAGTTTAATAGCCAGAATGCAGCTGCTCCTGATAGTACACCTATGATAACAGCAACACCGATATGGATTTTTGTGGCCAGAACAATTTTAATAACCCAGGAACCTACCGAGATAAATGTAAGGAGTCCCTTTACGACCCCTAAGCCCGCCGTATCAGTTTCCACATCAGTTGAGCCCATATCTATAT
>JAHHJO010000207.1:0-2329 GCA_018680275.1 Bacteroidia bacterium | reverse complement strand
TGCCCAGTTATGTGAATATTGGCTCCTGGGTTGGAGGTGGAACCATGGTGGATACTTGGGCAACTGTAGGCTCTTGTGCACAGATAGGAAGGAATGTTCATTTATCCGGGGGCGTTGGTATCGGTGGTGTATTGGAACCACCCCAGGCCAGCCCGACTATTATTGAGGATAATTGTTTTATTGGTTCAAGGAGTATTGTTGTTGAGGGTGTACGTGTACGGAGCGAAGCTGTTTTGGGGGCCAATGTGGTATTAACAAAATCAACCAGGATAATTGATGTTACCGGCGATGAGCCAGTCATTTACAGGGGAGAAGTACCTTCAAGATCTGTGGTAATACCCGGCAGCTATTCCAAGGAGTTCCCTGCCGGCACATTTAATGTTTCCTGTGCCTTGATCATTGGCCAGCGTAAAGAAAGTACAGATAAGAAAACATCCCTCAATGATGCACTCCGGGATTACAGTGTTGCAGTATAATTAATGTCAGATGTGTTCCTGATTCGTTAATGTTTTTATAAATCCTCTATGGATTAAGCATTTGGTATAACTATGGAATAATTTTAGCGTTTAATTATTCTTAAACTTATATGGTGAAGCAGATTTTAGTTTTTTCAATCGGATTGCTCTTTGGTTCTTTGGTCATGGGGCAGGATCCTGTAAACTGGACATTTAGTTATAATGAAGATGAAAAAGAACTTGTCTTCGAAGCAGAGATGCAATCAAACTGGGTTATTTATTCACAACATACTGATCCTGATGGACCGGTTCCCACTTATTTTGAACTTGAAGACAGCGAAGACTTTAAATCAAATGCTGAAGTAGAGGAATTGTCAATCCCGGAGAAAAAGATGGATGATTTATTTGGTGTGGAAGTGATCAAGTTTAATAATACAGCATCCTTTTCACAGAAAATGGAATTTGTCAGGGATGGTGCAAAAATCAAGGGAAGCGTCACCTATATGACATGTGATAATCAGCGGTGTTTACCACCAAAGACGGTTCCATTTGAAGTAAAAACTTAAATTTGTGGCTTTAAAATCCCGATAACCATTTTGATAATTAATATAATTTAAGGCTGATGCGATCAATTATATTCCTGGCTTTTTTTCTTAGCTCTTTTATTTCTAATGCACAACTCCTCGATCCGGTAAAATGGAGATATAAAGTAGAGTCTCTTGGAGATAATGAATATATGCTCATGTTCGAGGCTAAGATGGAAGAAGAGTGGACTGTATATTCTCAATATACTTCAGATGATGGTCCGGTGCCTACCAGTATTACCTATGAACCTGAATCGGGATTTAAAAAACTTGGTGATGCAGAAGAATTTGGCAACAAGAAATCCGGAATGGACAAACTATTTGGTGTCAAAGTCACTAAGTTCCTGGGAGACCAACCATTTATTATCAAGCAAAAGATAAGGGCAGAAGAAGGAACTTCTGTCATTTCCGGGTATCTCACATTTATGACCTGTAATGATGAAATGTGCTTGCCCCCGACTGATGTAGATTTCAACTTCAACCTTTCCAATACAGCAACTCAGGATGTTTCTGAAATTCAAAAGGCTGATGAAGAACTTGCAAAAGCTGAAGAAAGCAAGATTCTTGATCCTGTCAAATGGAGCTTTGATATCAGGAAAGAGGGTAATAATTATTACCTGGACTATAAAGCCGATATTCAAGAAGGATGGACAGTATATTCACAGAACACCTCTGACGATGGTCCAACTCCGACATTAATAGAATTTGAAGATCCGGGGAGTGTTCAAGTCCTCGACAATAAGGAAAAAGGAAAGAAAAAACAGGGACCTGATCCTTTATTTGATAATGTTGAAGTCATCAAATTTCTGGACAGTAAGCCTTATATCATAACCCAGAAAATCAAATCAGGTACAGATAAAATCACGGGTTACCTGACATATATGGCTTGTGATCATGAAAAGTGTCTGCCTCCTACCTATGTAGACTTCGAATTTGATCTTGCTAATATGACAGCCGGAGAAGTTGCTCCACCTGATTTAACCGATGCAGCCAGCAACCCCTTTATCGAAGGAGATTTTGTCGATCAGAAAATTACCAGTCTTGGAGAGACTTATATTGAACCTCTGGGAGATTGTATTGGGGGAGAAGAAAGTGAAACCAAGAGCATGTGGATGTCATTTATTTTTGGTTTTCTTGGAGGACTGCTTGCATTATTGACGCCGTGTGTATTCCCGATGATCCCATTGACCGTAAGTTTCATCACAAAGGACACAAAAAGAAAAGGTTGGGTTAACGGATTGATTTATGCTGCATCTATTATAGTTATATATGTTGCACTCGGATTATTGC
>JAHHJO010000043.1:0-2814 GCA_018680275.1 Bacteroidia bacterium | reverse complement strand
CCATTGAAAGTCAACTTCAAGAAAAAGGAACTAAAGGCATTTGGGTACACAAACAGTGACAAGTTTAAAATTTTAATGCCGTGCCGAAATACGGATGGCTATCTCGAACATCTTAAGACCGAGCATCTGATTTATGAAATATATAGTCTGATAGATTCATTTGGGCTCCAGTCGAAATTGACCAGGATTATTATAGAAGATGTCAAACGCGACCCTAAGGAATATACCGGCATGATCCTGGAACACAAGGATCATTTTTCGGAGCGTATGGATGTCAAACATGTAGAGGTGGGTATTTTAAGAAGTGCTGCATTTGATGCTGAAGATTATATTCGATTTTGTTTATTTCAATATCTCATTGCCAATCCTGACTGGGAAATTACACAAAGACATAACCTGGTTGCCATCAAAAAGAAAGATAAGGCCAAGTTGTCCATGGTGCCCTATGATTTTGATTATTGTGGTCTTATTCACACTGATTATGCAGTGCCACACGAATCCTTACCTATAGAAGAAGTCACACAAAGGTATTTCATGGACAAGAAGATCAAATTAGAGCAGGTCAAGACTGTACTTCCTGAATTCCTGAGCAACAGGGATAAGGTCATTCAGCATGTAACAGATGTAGATTATATTTCTGAAAAAACGAGAAAGAAAGTGCTCAGTTTTCTGAATAAATCATTTGATATACTGGAAAACGAAAAGCGCTTGAAGAGAAACCTGGGACTCAGGGATTAATCTGAAACCTGAGTACCAATACTTTTATATCCCTTGAAGTATAATAATGGATTACCATCCCGGTAACTTAGTCCCCTTACTTCACATATAATGAGATCATGGTCCCCTGCCCTGATAATCTGGTCGACCTCGAGGTGATAATAAGCTAAAGCATCTTTTACAACTTCAACTTCTCCAAACATTTCAAATCCTATCAGGCCTTCTTCATTGTTCAATCCTGCAAAGTAGTCACTAACAGACTTTTGGTGTTCAGACAGGATGCTGATTCCTATAGGTTGCCCAATGAAAAGATGGAGTAAGAATGCCGCTTGACGTTGAATTGAAAAAAGAATAAGTGGTGGTTCGAGAGATACAGACACAAAGGAATTTACAGTAATCCCTTCGATGGAATCATCCCGGCTCCTGCAGGTAACCACCGCAACTCCTGTGGCAAATGATCCGGCCACTTTCCTTAATGTATCCTTATTTAGTTCGAGGTCCATCAATCATATTTATGTTTACCCCTGCTCCATCCTTTAAATGCCAGGTATTCTTCTCCATCTCCTGCTGCGGGTTCTTCGAGTTTCGTACCCATACTGTCATTCCACCTGTTCAGATATCCAAACAGTGCAATGACACCCATAATTTCAACGATTTCTCCTTCTTCCCAATAATTCCTCATGTTTTCAGCAATATCATCACTTACTGCATTGGGTACGTTCGAAGCAGCAATAGCAAGATCGAATGCTGCCCTTTCAGCATCAGTGAACGCTGGATAAGTTTTGTACTCCCATATATTTCGCAATTTATCTTCTTCTGACCCATATCTCACAGCCGCCCTGATCGCATGTGCTTCACAATATCGACATCCTGTTGTCATACTGGACAAATATGCAATCTGACGTTTCAATGCGCTTGTGACCCGGCCTTTATTTTCCATAACCGCCTGGTTCATTTCCAGAAAGGCATAGGCTATCCTTGGCCTGTGCATCATTGTAAACAGACTATTCGGGGTGAACCCTAAGGTCTCTTCGTAAAACGCAGCCATCTCTTCAGCTTCCTTATTGGCATTTCTGTCCAGCGGTTGAACAAGCGGTTTTTTCATAGTTATTGATTTATGATATTAATAGACAATATTTACTGATTTTAGTGTAGTGTAATTATAAATCCCGGTCTTACCCAATTCCCGGCCAATCCCGGACTTTTTATATCCACCCAGGGGCAGATTGGGATCAGATCTCACAGGAGAATTGACATAGATTAAGCCGGCTTCAAGGCGATTCACCATCGTCATGGCTTTCGAAATATTACTCGTCCAGATTGTCGCTGCCAGTCCCATCACACTGTCATTGGCTTTCTGAATGGCATCTTCAGTGTCTTTGAAAGGGACAGCTACCAGGACAGGTCCGAAAATCTCTTCCTGAATGATGGTAAGATCATTATCAACAGCACTGAAAATAGTAGGTTGTAAATAATATCCTTTTGATCCTTCTCTCTGACCACCAGAAACGAGTGTAGAACCTTCGTTAATGCCTGATTGGATATAAGAACGAACCTTTTCCAAATGACTGCCGGAAACAAGTGGACCCAAGTCAGCGGAGGGATCGAAACCATGAGAAATTTTCATCTTTTCTGCTTCATGACAAATATCTGCAAGAACCTTATCAAATACTTTTTCATGGATGTAAGCCCTTGAACCTGCCACACAGACCTGTCCCTGGTTTCTGAATATACCAGCAGCCACTCCTTTGGCAGTCAAGCCAAAATCTTCGACATCATCAAAAACAATCGCTGGTGACTTCCCACCTAATTCAAGTGAAACCCCTGTCACATTATCCATTGCAGCCTTACCGATAATCTTACCGGTTAATGTAGAACCGGTGAATGTAATCTTGTTAACCAGTGGATGCGAGGTCAACGCGGAACCAGTAGTACGTCCGTCACCGGTTATGACATTAAATACTCCCGGTGGTAATCCGGCTTCAGTTCCAAGCTCTGCCAGCATTAATGCTGATAAGGGCGTTTCTTCGGATGGTTTCAGAACAACAGTACATCCGGCGGCAAGCGCTGGAGCAATCTTCCATATAGCAATCGAGA
>JAHHJO010000067.1:0-3123 GCA_018680275.1 Bacteroidia bacterium | reverse complement strand
ATGTTGGACAGGATACAATCTCAACTGACACACTTGTGGTCTCACAGGCGGATACCATAGTACTCAGTTTAACAGACTCTTTGTTATGCGGAACCAGCCTTGACACTATGGTTGTCATGAACTCACCTGAAGAAACAGCTGGATTAGATAATGCAAGTACGATTTGTATCAACGATTCGATAGACCTTTTACAATTGCTAAATCAGGCAAGTTCTGAAAATGGGTATTGGGTAGAATTATCTTCGGGGAATGAATTAATGTCTCCCCAACTTGTGGTTTCTGATATCCCTGGGTCCTATGACTACTATTATATCATTGAAAACCCAATACCATGTTCAAATGATACAGCAATGTTTACCATCACTGTTTCAGACATCGATGTAGATGCAGGGCAGGATATGTCATCCTCTTATTGCCAGGAAGACATGATTATACTTGAAAATCTGATATCAGGAGATCCTGGCGGTTTCTTCACCGATGATTCCGGACTCCAGATAATGAACACAGCATTTGTAGCTTCCGAACTTAATGCCGGAAACAATATTTTCAATTATATAATTGATACGGGAAACTGCGGGAGTGATACAGCAGAATTGCTTTTAAATGTTTATGAAGAAATCCCGGAAACTGTTGTTGACAATATTCTTTGCCAAGATGAAACCATTTTAGTGAATAACACAACTTATGATATAAATAATGCCAGTGGATCTGAAATTCTGTTTTCTGTGGACGGATGTGACAGTTTGGTTGTGATAGACCTTGAATTTCATATTGATGCCCAATCGAACATCACAGATTTACTCTGTACAGGTGACTCAATTATTGTGGAAGGAGAAGTGTATAATGAATCCAACAGTACGGGTACCGTAATTATTCCTGGTGGATCTGAATTTGGATGTGACAGTACGGTAATAATAGATTTAAGTTTTGCAGATTTCATCGATACATTAATCAGCTATCAACTTTGCGAGGACCAGACAGTCACTATAGAAAATGTATTATTTGATATAAACAATCCTTCAAATACAATAACACTTGAAAATGGAGCTTCAAATGGTTGTGACAGTATTATAAATGTTGACCTCACATTCGTATCCGCTTTCAACGAAGAAATTCAATCTGAACTTTGTCCGGGTGAAGAGATAAATGTCAACGGATCTATATATGATATTAATAACCCAGTAGGTTCTGAAATACTTACTGCAAGTAATGGATGTGACAGTATTGTTGATATCATGCTAAGTTTTTATATGCAAGGTGAAATGAATTTAACTGTTGACTTATGTGACGACGAGACCATTATGGTTGGCAATGATGTTTATGGCGCCCTTAATCTTGATGGTGTTTCTATTATTGAAAATGGAGATATAAATGGTTGCGATAGTATTATCAATGTTTTCATTAATTATAGTCAAAGTATAGAACTTTCAAATTCAGAAACTCTTTGTGAAAATGACAGCATTTTTATTGTCGATGAGTGGATAAATTTACCGGGGAATTATATAGATACTCTGATGGCATTCAATGGTTGTGACAGTATTATCAATACAGAGATCACATTAATCATATGCAGCGTTGATTTTCAATCGGCAACGGTTAATGAGACATGTGCGGAGCAGAATGATGGAAGTTTTGAATTTGAGGTGCTGAATACCTCACAATATCCCCTTGATTATTCTATTGTAGATGAATTTTCAAACACGGTTTCACAAGGACAAATATTAGACGCTAATCCATTATCTGTCAATGACCTTGCTCCAGGAAGCTATACTATAATCATTTCAAAAGATGGCCAAAACCTGGTCACAGAAATGTTTGAAATTATTCCTGCGATACCTTTAGTAATTGATGGTGAAGTTTCACCTGTTCCCTGTTTTAATGAAAACGGAGGATCCATCAATATAAATATATCCGGCGGTACAGGTAGTTACTTCACCCAGTGGAATGGAGGTGAAAATTCAGAAACGATCAGTAACCTGGCAGCAGGCACATATTCTGTGACGGTATCCGATTCTGAAGGTTGCTCAGTCAATGAAAATTTTGAAGTCAGCCAACCAGAAGAAATTCAATATGAATTGACCTCAATAAACTCCAATTGCAGTACTTCCAGTAACGGAATTATTACCGCTAATAATATTTCTGGAGGTACGCCTCAATACACTTTTTCTATTGATGGAAACACATTCTCTCCTTCAAATACTTTTAATAATCTTGAGGCAGCGTCGTATACTGTCTTTGTAAGTGATCAGAATGGATGTTCAGTTAGCTCCCAGGTATTGATCCAGAATGAAGATGCACTTGAGATTTTGGCACCAGGTAATATAACACTCAACCAGGGTGATTCAGTTGAAGTAACTATTGAATTAAATTTTACTCCTCAATCAATCGAGTGGACTCCGGTAACAGGGCTTAGTTGCAATAACTGCTCTTCTCCAATAATTTATCCATCATCAAATACGACATACCAGATTACAGCCAGTGATGAATTCGGATGCCAGGTCACCACTGAATTATTTGTTGCAGTTGTGATTCCTGAACCTGATATTTTCATTCCAAATATTTTCTCTCCATTTAATAATGATGGTTCAAACAGAGAATTCGCTCCACTATATGACCTAAACAGTGATATTCAAATAACTTCTTTCAGGATATTCGACAGATGGGGAAATATGGTATTTAACGAATCATTGAACGAAAAAGCATGGAAAGGTTTTATCAATGGTGAAAAGGCGCAGCAAGGTGTGTACATGTATGCTGTTGAATTCAAGGATGGTGAAAACGAGATCCTTAAAACAGGACAGGTACTTCTGGTTTGGTAAAATTCAATTCGTTGATTCGATTACAATTAATATAAAACCGTTTCTTTCGACGGGTTAACTTCTTAGTCTCGCTTCCAATATAATCTTGAAGAAGATATAAACTTATTCATCCAATATATCTAATCAGTATTGCAAAACCCTTTGATCTCATTTCATGTAGAATTTCCAATCCTGAAAGTTTATTAAGTCATCATTTAATCAATAAAAAAGGCTGATCAATCTCCATTGACCAGCCTCAATTGATAATAAACCAAAATGATTACTCAATCAACATCATATGTTGAGTTGCTGTGTGCTCTTTACT
>JAHHJO010000113.1:0-2127 GCA_018680275.1 Bacteroidia bacterium | reverse complement strand
AATCAAACCGGCCAGTACATCTCTGCCTAATGAATCTGTCCCAAGCCAATGACGACGGTACAGCGACCTGATATTTTGTTTGTCAAATGGGCCAACACTTCTGTTTTCCCGGTCAATACTGTTTGCAGCATAGGGTATCATTGCAGGTATTCCAAAAGAAGAACCCTCTTTGTCTGAAAAAAATTGAATACCACCTTCAGATTTACCCACGATGTATTTATCATTTGCAAGAAAGGGATGGAATAGTGCAATCAGCACAAAAACAAGAACAGCAGATGCCTGTTTCCTGCTTATCCCGAAAGCCGATATGTAGTCAAGGATTTTCATGATTGTCCATATCTGATTTTAGGATTAAAAAAGGCGTACAGGATATCACTTAAGAGGTAACTTAATACGGTTACAAAAGCTATGATCATGATAATACAGTAACTCACATTCCAGTCTGCGAATGAGATCGAAGTGTATAACAAACGTCCGAATCCCGGAATATTGAAAATAACCTCCAGGACAAGAGATCCTGCAAACGCACCTGGTATAATACTTCCAAGCAAGGTAACAACAGGAACAAGGGCATTTGGCAGAACATGTCGGGTAATCACTTGCGATCGGGTTAATCCTTTCGATAAAGCGGTCAGCACATATGGTTTTTCAAGTTCGTTTAAAATACTTCTTCTTACAAACCTGGTGATCAGTGCCAGTGAATGTAAGGTCAGGCAAACGATGGGCAAAATCAGCTTATCGAAGTTGTACCTGATTTGATTGAAAGTACTTTCCCCGGGATAAACTTCAGTTCCAATGGATGGAAAAATATTTGTCCATTGGCCATATTGATCCGTGGTAAAATAAATGATCATCAATGTGGCAAACCAAAACAGGGGAAGAGAATAGAAGGCATATAGGATCATCCCTGTCAATCTTTCCAATTTCCCTTTTGGGTTTTTGGCAATGAAGACACCAAGTAAAATTCCAAGAAGTAGGCTGATAATAATATCCACCAGCGTAATACTCAATGTCCACATCAAGGCTTTACGGGATTTTTGCAAAGCAGACTTCCCATCCAGGATCGAGACCCCGAAACTGCCATCAAAAAAAGAACGAAGCCATTGATGATACTGGTTATTGGTACCATGCCAATAGAACCTGGGAACATAAAATCGATGAGATTGCTGATTCAGAATTGCAGTGTTGGTTCTCAGCATCTTTTCCAGTTGATCTCTAACATTCCCCGTAGTCCAGTCTATCTTCTCTCCAAAGCTTTCTACTTCTGTTGATATATTTTTAGCGATATGAAAACTATATCCTTGATCGAGAAGAAAACCGATGAGTTTTCTTGAATCAGGATTGACAATGATATTGATGTTTGGTGGGTAATGAGAAGGAACAACCGAAAAGTAAAACCAGGGCTTATCCTGGCCAAGTTCCAGGTATACATCTTTATAGGCCGTGGAAGAAGGGTCATAGACGCTATCATCAACGGACCTCATCAACAAGACGGAGTTGACCATATCCTGTGGCACTTGTTTGCTCAGGAAAAAACCAGCAATGCTTACGATAAACAGAGTTGGAATGATCAATAAGACCCTTGTGATGATATAATTCCTCAAAAGATAACTTTAGACCCTATGAATTTAGTTAAACCGGGATAGAATCGCCTTAATCTGTCAAGGTAAATGTATTGGCGAGATATCCCGGGCGTTTCGTTGTAGCAAGCCCGGACAGTCTTTTGTGAATCATCATCTTTTTTAATGGGCAATAGAGAAAGATCGCCGGCTGGTCTTTATACATTTCATTTTGCAAGGCCAGGTAGAACGGTTTTCTTTCATCATCATTCGTACTTTTTCTTATTTGCTCTATAAGCTTGTCGCTTTCAGGATTGACATATCCCATAAAATTACCGCCCCCGGGTACGGCGTTATCACTATGCCACTTGGAATAGGGGTCGTCAGGTGCTTCATCCTGACCCGCGGAGAGCATCACCATATCATAATTAAAACTGCTGATGTTTTCCTTTCTCATCAGTGCGGTGGACTTTTGTGTCAATGTGATCCGGACACCGGCCTGCTTTGCACTTTCCTGTAATAACAGCGCCATGTTTTTACTCAGCTGACTTCCTGTGATCAGTATGTC
>JAHHJO010000254.1:0-2355 GCA_018680275.1 Bacteroidia bacterium | reverse complement strand
CCTGTACCGGCTGCGGTTACAGCTTGCCTATAGACTTTATCCTGAGCATCACCGCTGGCGAAAACACCTTCTATCTTTGTTTTTGAAGTACCGGGTATTGTAACTAGATAGCCTGCTTCATCCATTTCCAGCCAATCTTTGAAAATATCTGTATTTGGTTTATGGCCGATTGCTACAAAAAATCCTGTGACATCAAGAATAGATTCAACATTTGTTTTGTTGTTAACGACCTTTACACCTTTGACCTCATCCTCACCAAGTACTTCAACTGTATTTGTATTCCAGTGAATCGTGATGTTTTCAGTGTTCATAACCCTTTTCTGCATGATATGGGATGCGCGCATTTCATCTCTCCTGATGATCAGATGTACATTCTTACATAGTTTGGCCAGGTAGGTCGCCTCTTCTGCAGCAGTATCTCCCCCACCCACAACAGCAACATCCTGTCCCCGGAAGAAGAATCCATCACAAACAGCACATGCTGAGACTCCTTTATTCATCAACTTCTTCTCGGATTCCAATCCAAGCCATTTGGCGCTTGCGCCGGTCGAAATAATCACTGTATGCGACTTAATCTCTTCCCCGGATTCTGTCGTCAAAACATGAACCGGTCCGGATAAATCGACTTTGGAAATTAACTCCGTTCTGACTTCCGTGTCAAACCTTTCTGCTTGCTTCTGAAAATCATCCATCATCTGAGGTCCCATAATACCATCGGGATATCCCGGGTAGTTCTCAACATCAGTAGTGATCATCAATTGACCACCAGGTTCTTTTCCTGTATACAAGAGCGGTTTTAAATTAGCTCTAGCTGCATAAATTGCAGCTGTATATCCCGCAGGCCCGGATCCTATAATCGTACAATATCTTATATCTTCTGCCATATCATTTTAGTAAGTGTTGCAAAAATAAAATTCTTTGTTGAAGAACATCCTTATACAGCATCAAGTATTTAGAAACTATTTGTTAAAAATCACCGTTTTATAACAAGTATGAGCAATTTATTTTTTCAGTTTCCGCATCTCGGATTGCTGGGGGTATCATTACTCCTTCTATTAAATGGAATTTTCTCCAAAAGGTTGATACTTCAGATCATATCTGTACTCATATTAGTTTATGCCGGATACAGAGAGATCTTGAGCTTCAATCCTGATACCATACTTCATTTAAGCCTGGACCTGATTTTAATCTCTATACTTGCTTTTCCGGCTAAATTTATCGACTCAAAACTCGGACAAGTCATATACCTGCTCATGGCACTGGGATTGATGGGTGCTGGTCATAGCCTGATACAAATTAATCATGAAGAAGACCAATCCATCGAAATAAAGCTGGACCCGGATGCTGAGTTATTGGTACAATTTGACAATATCAGGAATCTGCAGACTTGGAAGAATAAAAATAAGGACAGGTTCGATATAGAATACCCGGTATTCACCCCTGCAGACGAGCAATATGGACTGGATGAATATGTAGCTATTAACCTCACTGAGGATCAACTCAAGGAAGATTACATACGGGAAATCACCGATGCACAAGGTGTTATACATGTAGAATATAACGAACAGTACAGCCTGGATTTGCCAGTTGAAGAAGCTGAAACATCATTTCAAATAAAATCCGAATTAAACGATCCCGGAGTATCAAACCAGTGGATGGCAGACAGGTTTAAACTGGATAAATTCCATGAAATGATATCTTCCAGAAACTCGATGCTCGATTCGGAACCAAGTATCATTGCAATACTGGATACGGGCGTTGACGGAAATCATGAGGACCTTGCAGGTAATTATGTCAGCACCAAAAGGTCCTACGACTCTGATTCCCAGGGACATGGCACACATTGTGCAGGTATAGCCGCTGCTGTGACGGGAAATAATATCGGGATCGCATCATGGATTCCACCCGGCATCAATGTTAAGGTTACAGGGATCAAAGTACTCAATGCATTTGGAATGGGTACACAAAAATCTATCGTCAAAGGAATAATTGAGGCTGCAGACCTGGGGGCCTCAGTCATATCTATTTCTCTTGGAGGTGTAACCAATGATGAAAGAGAAAAGGCATATACAGAAGTTGTAAAATATGCGACTGACAAAGGGTCCGTCGTTGTTGTCGCAGCTGGCAATTCAAATGTCGATGCTGTAGGGACAACACCTGCAAATATCGATGGCGTTATTACTGTCACGGCAATCAATAAAGATCTTAACAGGGCCTATTTCGGGAACACCGTCGATAATCTGAAAATGGGTCTTGCAGCACCCGGGGAAAATATCTTTTCTACTTATCCACGCAATAAATACATCAGTAAAAGCGGCACTTCAATGGCCGCACCTTTCGCCAGCGGTATAGTAG
>JAHHJO010000462.1:0-3626 GCA_018680275.1 Bacteroidia bacterium | reverse complement strand
CTACTATATTGTTCGATTTTACAGCGAAAAAATAAATACAGCAAAAATCATTGAAGAGCAGACTGAGAAAATCAATCTTCAAAAAATTACAGAATTAAAAGATCGGATAAGAATTAATTCAATGCAGTCCATGATTGAGGGCCAGGAGTTAGAAAGAGAACGTATAGCAAAGGATTTACATGACAGTCTCGGAGGACTCCTCTCTACGATCAAATTGCAGATTGATAACATCAAGAGTAAATCCAATGGGAAACTGGATGAGAAGGAAGTTGAAACCACAACACACCTGCTTGATGCTGCCGTTGGAGAAGTAAGAACGATCTCACAGAACTTGCAGCCCGGTGCACTGAGTCGACTTGGTTTAATTCCCGCAATCCAGGACCTGGTCAATCGCTATGATGGTAAATACGGTCCTGAGATTGACCTGCAGCATTTCGATATCCCGATAAAAATGAACCAGAACCTGGCACTGGGGATATACAGGGTGGTTCAGGAAATTCTAACCAATGCGATCAAACATGCCAGGGCCAGTGAAATCCTGGTTCAGCTCAACAGGAAAGGTGAAGAAATTATTATTCATATTGAAGATGATGGTGTGGGTTTTGATCAGAAGAAAAGATACCAAGGGATGGGTCTGGAAAATATACGATCTCGTGTCAATTATCTTAAAGGAAATATGGAAATCGATTCAAGGGTCAAAGAAGGCACATCATTTATTATTCATATACCATTAAGAACAACCAGCAAGATATGAAAGATGTATTGCTACCCAGTCCGGTAGAATACCTGGGCAGAAGTTCAATCCGGAGCCATCAATTATATGTCAAGCGTGACGACTTGATCAACCAGGATTATGGAGGTAATAAATGGCGAAAGTTGAAATATAATATCGAATACTTTAAATCTTCTTCACATAATTGTATCATAACATTTGGTGGTCCATTTTCAAATCATATCGCATCTTTAGCCAGCATATCTAAAGTGCATGGAATTCATTGTATTGGAATCATTAGGGGAGAATTTATGGATCCTGAAAATCCTACATTGAAAAAAGCTATAGAAAAAGGAATGAGAATTCATCATGTGCCCAAAACTGAATATCGTCTAAAGGAAGAGTCTGGAGTGATTCAGGAAATAATAAGACAATATGATAGCCCATATATTATTCCAGAGGGTGGCGCAAATTCATTAGGGTCGAAAGGAGTAGAAGAAATCATGACCGAATTGCATAAGCAAATACCTGATGTACAATACATCGTCGTTCCTGCCGGCACGGGAACCACAGCAACCGGAATTATTGAGAAAGCCGCTCCAGGTCAAAAGATTTATATTATCAATGTCCTGAAACATCAAGGAATGTCAGATCTTATCGCATCCAGGATTACAAATACCAGGACAGACTGGCAGGTCATTCACGATTATCACATGGGAGGATTTGCAAAAGTAAAACCACAGTTGGTAAACTTTATCAATCATTTCAGAAGGAGGTATAAAATCAGTCTGGACCCGATTTATACCGGGAAAATGATGTATGCCGTGGACGATATGATGAGAAAATCCTATTTCAGCAGCGGTGCAAATATTGTGGCCATTCATACAGGAGGATTACAGGGAATCACCGCATATAATTACAGGCAAAAACAGGAAAAGATGTTAATCGCCTAGAATCTTTTTTATTTCGTCCTCAATCACAAGCGGAAAGTATTCATGTTCCAGTTCAAGTACTTTAGAAGCTATTATATCAGGAGTATCTGTGACGTTCAGAGGGACAGATTTTTGAAAGAGCTGTCTGCCTTCATCATATTTCTGGTTGACCATATGAATGGTGATCCCGGATTCTTTCTCAAAATTATCAAATACAGCCTGGTGTACATGATGCCCATACATCCCTTTACCACCATAAGCAGGTAAAAGGGCAGGATGAATATTTACGATCCTGTCAGAATAGGCGCGAATAAGATTTTGTGGAACGAGTAAAAGAAATCCTGCCAAAACGATAAAATCGATTTCATTTTCTTTCAGCAGGTTAAGCACTTTTTCCGTTTGATATAAATCATTTCTTGTAAAAGTGACAGCCGGGATATTGTGTTTTTGAGCTCTCTCAAGGACATATGCATTTTTGTTGTTTGTCAGAATAAGAGAAACTTCAACTTTGCTGTTTTCCTGAAAGTGCAAAATGATCTGTTCGGCATTAGATCCACCTCCTGAAGCAAATATGGCAATTTTAAAAGGCAATAGATTTATTTGATTTCATTGTAGCGGGAAGCCTGGGCTGGATCCAATCCGACCATGATACCATAAACCTTTGTTTGTTGTCCCCTGCTTGCGCCTTTAAATATTTCAATAAGTTCGTTTCGTTTGCTGTCGACGAACATCTGCACGATAGCCGTATTTTGCTCTGATTTGTTGACCTGTTCAATCGTAGTCAGTGCACTGACCAGGATAGCTCTTGATTTATCAGCATCTTCATGCATATTATCCATACTCATTCGGTGATATTCGTAGACAGCCTGTCTTAATGGCTTAAGCCTTGGATTTAGAAAGTTATCCATGGTCCAGAACCTGTTTCTTCGATTACCTTGCGGATCCCATCCTGAACCACTTGCAAGATTTGGAGGAATAGCACTGATGATATTTTGCATTGTTTTGAAATGCGGCTCTCCTCCCAGCAATGAATAAGTATCATAATCTGCACCGAGTATCATATAGACATAATAGGTCAACAAAGAGGATAACGGATCAATGTAGGTGTTGAAACTGTTTTCTAATGGTTGTAATTCCCGGTAGACGAAAGGGACACCTTTATCCACAAAGTTTAATACCTGGCTTTTATAATTGCTTTTGTATACTGGCCTGATAGTCTGAACAAAAAAGTCAGCTTTAAAACTGGTTTGGCTTAATTCCTCTGTAATTGTGATATTCAGGTTACCTTCAATCTTTTCAAAGTCTTCAAATTCATCGTCTGTCCATCTTGTATTATTAATAAATTCATAGACTTCCTTTTCAAGTGTTTCAAATACTTTTGGATCGACGAGTTGAAGCCTTGGTGCCTTAACCTGAACATTGATATTCAGTTCCTGTGCATTTGCCGATGAAAGCATAAATAGGCTGATAACCAGTATAGAAATATATTTCATAAACAATTAAACGAATGATTAGGATTTAAGGTATTTCAAGACCAATGTATTAATAATATCTGTTGCAACTTCCTTTTTGGACTTTAATTCATATTCTGTTTTTTCACCTTGATTGGTATATAATGTCACTTTGTTTGTGTCATGTTGAAATCCTGCACCTTTATCCCTGAGAGAGTTTAATACAATGAAATCAAAATTTTTCTTTACCAGTTTCTCCTGTGCAAATTCTTCTGCTTTGCTGGTTTCGAGTGCAAAGCCGATATGGATTTGGCCGGGATTTTTTTGTTTGCCCAGGGTAGCAGCGATATCAACAGTTCGTTCAAGATTTATTTGCAGGGAATCACCTGATTTCTTGATCTTTTCTGTATGAATTTCTGCAGGGCGATAATCCGCTACAGCTGCAGCAAAGATGACTACATCTGCAGCATCATGATGTTTTCGGCATGCCTTAAACATATCTTCACCAGTCTCTACTTGAGTAGTTTTAAC
>JAHHJO010000170.1:0-2672 GCA_018680275.1 Bacteroidia bacterium | reverse complement strand
GGCAGAGGCAGGGGCTTTAGTCATATGTAGCAGTTCACATGAGGGTGGTTGTCAATCAACAGTTAAAGAAATTACAACAAGAGGACATCAAGCCATTGAATATCATGCAGATCTTACCGACAGGCATGCTGTTAAAGAATTGGCTAAAAAATCCTGGGGTTATAAAAGTAAACTGGATATCCTGGTTAATAATGCAGGTACGGTTTCGCGTTACCCGGCAAAAGAATATCCTATGGAAGAATGGGACAGGGTCATTGAGGTTAACATGACTGCCGCCTTTCACCTTTCGCAATTGGTCGGCATAAAGATGATTGATCAGGGCCATGGAAAAATCATCAATATCGCATCTATGTTATCATATTCCGGGGGGATTACGGTTCCTGCATACACTGCGAGCAAACATGGTATCGCCGGAATAACAAAAGCACTTGCCAATGAATGGGCAGCAAGCAATATCCAGGTCAATGCAATTGCGCCCGGATATTTCAGAACGGATAATACTCAAAGTCTACAGGATGATCCATTAAGGTCGTCAAATATTCAAAACAGGATACCGGCCGGCAGATGGGGAGATCCTAAGGATCTTGGTGGTACTGTTATATTCCTCGCTTCAAAAGCCAGTGACTATATCAATGGTTCTATAATCGATGTGGATGGGGGATGGATGGCCAGGTAAAAAGAAGATCGCATTTCTACCTGGCCAACACCTGCTTTAAAGCTATTTTGTTTTTACAAATTTTATTGTCTGTACTTCATTTTTAAAGTTGGTGATCTTAAGGATATAAATTCCTGGAAGTAGATTGTTGATATCCATCCAGTATTTATTGACCCCATTCATTGAAGATTCATTCAGGACTTTCCCATCTATATTCATTATTTGCGCGGAACTCATCGGTAGATCTTCCGATACAATATATAGTCGGTCGGATGCAGGATTCGGATAGACCTTCAATATTCCGGTAGTCTGAATATCACTGCTGCTCGTTGTCATTTCAGAATGAAAGTTTACATTTTTCAGAACAACCTGATGATTGACAAACTCCTGCCCGTTACCAAGTAAGGAAACGATGATCATTGTAGCATCAGAAAGATCCTGATTATGGCTATAGTTTTCAAAATCTGATAATTTAAGTGTATAACTGGATTCTGATTCTGAACGAGGTATTCTTTTTCTAATCTGTCGTGACCAGTCTTTTTCACTTTCTTTAACGATTGTGATTTCAATGTCACAACTGTTGGAAGCAGTGAAGGAGATATACCCGGTTTCGTTCAGGTTGACAGGTGTCCATTTGGGTGTCAATGACCGGTATATATTCTGATATGATTTTAAATATACTTCAGCATTAATTCCTCTTTCAACCTGGATCCTTGTAAGATCATAATTTGTATCCTGGGGTTCAATTGAAAAATGAAGCACTTGTGCATTTAGAGAGTTGTCTTCATATCCCCATGTTCCGTCAGCCACAAACAAACCGTCATAATATCCGGACGAATCTTCCAGTACCATTCCTATATCATACAGATTACCGGTATTAAGTCTGACAAGTTGGGTTGTATTCCCTTTTAGTTCTATGATTTCATTATAAGACTCTTCAATTGCTGACTCTGATTTTCTAAGCGAGCCTTTGATTTTAATATTTGTACTACCACCCTTGTTATTAAAAGTGAGGTACAACGAACCATTCTGGTAGTATCCGTCCTGAACATAGGCATTTGGGTATCCGGTCACTATATATCTGTTGATCTGAATTTGTGACAGGAGGTTATTAAGTATCGAAGTCGTCAGACTCTGTAATTTTTCAATAGATGAAGCCCATATTTGAAAATTGACATATTCTTCACCTTTTTTATAATCATCGATGTTCCAATGATTTTCTATAACCAATTGATTTCCTTCAATATAGCCTGAGAAGCTAAGGGCATATTCAATTTCATTACTGAGGTTTTGAATTTTATATGTTATAAAGGACTGGTTCAAGATTTCTGTATAATCAATATCCATCAATTTAGCTCCATCCAGGCGGTCACAAACCGCTTTGGAATGTTCGTAGACACCATCCTCAGATTTAATGATCATTGCGACTGCAGTCCGGGTACCATCCAGGTAGAAATCGGTGCTAAGAACTTCAGTTGCATTTGTGATGTCTTCCAATCCGATTGGCGTGCTTTCAGCCACATAGGCATTCCATAGGTTGACAGGAATAAGCTTGTAAATATCAATACCATTGGTTTTGAAAAAGGATGATCCTTGTCCAAATGGAATTTCTCCATTTATTTTTTGAGCAAATATTTTTGAATGGTCCTTGTATATCGAGTAATTTCTTCTGGCAATTTTTTGTGCCAGCCTGTTTTGAGATTCGAGTCCTCCTGTTCCACCACTGGATGTTCCACCACTGTTTGCTATACAGTAACAATTAGAATCAAGCGTGCCGGCGTTTCCGACTGATGTTGTACAGGCACTTCCTACACCCAAAACAGTTGCATCTTCCGGATCGCAATCGGCACTGTTGTTCACACCATCACCATCACAATCCAGATCAGGTTCATTGATGTCACAGACGATTCCTGCTGCGATGGTTACATCCGTAGCATTGAAAGTATTAGAATCCGCACTATCATAAACATGAACAGTATAATCACCATCTGACAGATCTGTAAACTGACCCGTATTG
>JAHHJO010000443.1:0-5385 GCA_018680275.1 Bacteroidia bacterium | reverse complement strand
CGAGAAGGCTGAATTGATCGATGATTTGCAGCACCTCGAAATGAAGAATGGCTGATTTTGAAAATTTAAATTCCTTGTCAGATATAATGGCCCTGTTTCGACGTGTATCTTTCTTAATAAAAGATCTTAAGGTGGCTGGCTCCCTGTACACTCTGTCCTTTATGACAGCATGATATATCTTTTTCAACTTACGATCTTTGATCAATTGCGTCATCCGGGTCAATGACTTACTGGTCTTACAAAGGATAATACAACCACTCACCGGCCTGTCAAGCCTGTGAGGCAGTCCTAAAAACACATTTCCCTCTTTTCTTTTCCGTGTTTTTAAATAGTCTTTAAATATATCCAGGATAGATTTATCGCCGGTCTGATCCCCCTGTGATAGCCATCCAGAGGGTTTGTTTATGATTAATAAATGGTTGTCTTCGTATAAAATCAAATGCTTCAGGCCCATTTCTCACTTTTTCGTCTGCAAATGTGATAAAAAACTAATCAAAAAGTAAACTGATTATCAAGCTATAACATATTAATATATTTAATTATTTATATTAAGATGAAATTTAATTGATTACATATTAGTATTTTTAATAATATGTTATATATTTACATTGTGTAAGTTTTGGTTATTAAATTGTAAAATTCGTTTTTGCTCGTGAGAAGTCACGAGCAATTTTTTTTTGTACCTACCCTATAAAGATTATATCTCATATTATCTTAATTATTAATGTTTGGCATACATTTTGCTTCTAAATATATCAAATGAGTTTTGGTTATTAAATTGAGTAATGCCCGTGAATTTTTTCACGGGTTTTTTTATTTCTTTTAGTTAATATTACAAGCTATAATTATTAACTAAAATTTGACCAGGAAATGATAATTGGCACGCCTACAGAAATCAAAACCAACGAGAACCGAATTGCTCTTACTCCTGCCGGAGTGCACGAGCTTGTGAAAAGAGGACACCAGGTATATATCCAGAAAAATGGAGGAACCGGATCCGGCTTTTCTGATGAAGATTATATCCTTGCCGGTGCTGAAATCCTTGATACAATAGAAGAAATCTATGCAGCATCAGATATGATTGTCAAAGTAAAAGAACCCATTGAACAGGAATACAGTCTTGTCAGGGATAATCAGCTTTTATTTACCTATTTTCATTTTGCCTCATACAGGCCATTGACCGAAGCCATGATCAAAAGCAATTCTGTATGCCTGGCATATGAAACGGTTACCGATCCTGACAATTCACTTCCGTTGCTTATCCCTATGTCTGAAGTTGCCGGAAGAATGGCCATTCAGGAAGGTGCAAAATATCTTGAAAAACCTCAACAGGGACGTGGCGTCCTTTTAGGAGGCGTCCCAGGTGTACCACCCGCCAATGTACTTATACTTGGTGGTGGCGTTGTAGGAACCCAGGCAGCTAAAATGGCTGCAGGTCTTGGCGCTAATGTGACTATACTTGACATCAATCTTCAAAGGCTTCGTTATCTCGCCGATGTCATGCCTGCAAATGTGGGCACTATGTTTTCAAATGAATATACGATCAGGGAATTGATTAAAACTCATGATCTTATTGTAGGGGCAGTTTTGATCCCGGGGGCAAAAGCTCCAAACTTGATTACAAGAGAGATGTTAAAGGAGATGCGAGCTGGTACCGTTCTGGTTGATGTTGCAGTTGACCAGGGAGGATGTATCGAAACTTGTAAACCAACCACACATACCGATCCAACATTTATCATTGATGAAGTTGTTCACTACTGTGTCGCCAATATGCCGGGTGCTGTACCATACACTTCTACGATAGCGCTCACAAATGCTACCCTGCCCTATGTTGTGAAACTTGCAGACAATGGATGGGAAAAAGCATGTGCGAAAGATAATGGACTTAAAAACGGTTTGAATGTCGTAAATGGCAAAGTTGTTCATGAGGGTGTTGCTAAAGCGTTTGATATGCCGTATCATCCATTGAATTAAGAGTTTCGTAAACTGATTAATTTAATTAAGAAAGGAATTGAATTTTTACTAAAAGTTTTTTTAATTTACCATTAGTAAATAATTATTTCCTCAACAAAAAATATCACCTATGTATATAACTTATGATGAACTGAGAGAAATCAAGCATAAGCTTCCTACTGGTTCAATCAGTAGGATTGCGAAAGCATTAAACTTGGACGAGCAAACAGTAAGAAATTATTTTGGGGCCATGAAGTATCATGACGGAGAAATAGTTGGAAAACATATCCAACCCGGACCTAATGGAGGTATTGTCAGCCTGGAAGACACAGTCATCCTTGACCTGGCAAAAAAGATAATTCAGGAAAATTCTAATTAATACTGTTCATTATAAGAATTATAAAAAAGGAATCAAAATCACTATGTTTTGGTTCCTTTTTTACTTTCTGTCCATAATGCATCCATTTCCTCGAGACTCATTTCGTTGAGATCTCTGCCAGCATTTGATTCGATGTATTCAAATCTTCGCTTAAACTTTTTATTGATCTTTTCCAATGCAGCTTCCGGATCGATATCGAGGAATCGTGCATAATTAACCATTGAAAACAATACATCACCAAACTCCTCTTCAATCCTGGCTTTATCGCCGATCTCAACGGCTTCTATCAATTCTTCTTTTTCTTCAAGAACCTTATCCCAGACATCCTCTAGTTTTTCCCATTCAAAACCGACTGTTGCCGTTTTCTCCTGTAAACGATACGCTTTGATCATCGCAGGCAAACTGTTTGGCACGCCCTCCAATACAGACTTTTTACCTTCTGCCAGCTTAAGCTTCTCCCAATTTCGCTTGACATCCTCCTGTGAGTTTACTTCAACATCTCCGTAAATATGCGGATGGCGTTTTATCAATTTCTCCGATATAGAATCCAGGGCTTCTTCAAGGGTAAAGGCTTCTTTTTCCTGTCCAATCTTGGCATAAAACAATAAATGAAGGAATAGATCTCCAATCTCTTCCTTGATGCCATCATAGTCATCTTCGACAATGGCATCAACCAGTTCGTACATTTCCTCTATCGTAAGTTTACGAAGACTATGTATGGTTTGTTTTCTGTCCCAGGGACATTTTTCTCTCAGGTCATCCATGATCCCGACAAGTCTCATAAATGCTTTAGCTTTTGGATTCATCTTAAAACGATTTCAGCTATTTTTGTGTTACTTTGACGAACACAATAATACGATGAACGAATTACTTATTTCATTTGCAATAATATTTTCCTTCTTCCTGATTGCCTTTGGACTTATTAATATCCGTCACATTTTTACAGGCAATGAATTCAGGGGTACTTGTGCCACGAATAATCCCATGATAAAAAACAACCTTGGGGAATGCGGTGTCTGCGGCAAAAAACCCGAAGAAGAATGTAAAATGCCCCAGGAAAAATAGATCAACTTCAGGAACCAAATCATTAAAATCATGAAAAGAAACCTGTTCTGCCTTATACTATTATGTCTTTATTTTATTCCGGTCAATGCACAATGGCAAAAACAGCTCAGTTCCGGCCAGATATATGAGGAACTTGAAAAATTCAACTTCCTTGGTTCTGTATTATACATCGCAGCTCACCCTGACGATGAAAATACAAGACTTATCTCCTATCTATCAAATGGATTGCATGCACGCACAGCTTATCTTTCGCTTACCAGAGGCGATGGTGGTCAAAACCTGATAGGCACAGAGATCAGGGAATTGCTTGGTGTATTGAGATCCCAGGAATTACAAATGGCTAGAGCCACTGACGGTGGTCAGCAGTTTTTTACAAGAGCCAATGATTTTGGATATTCAAAACATCCTGATGAAACGCTTGAAATATGGAATAAAGAACAGGTATTCGATGATATTATCAGGGTAATCAGGACTTTCAGGCCGGATGTGATTATTAATCGCTTTGATCACAGGACACCTGGCAGAACACATGGACACCATACAAGTTCAGCCATGCTCTCTGTCGAAGCCTTCGACAAATCAAATGACAGGAATATCTATCCCTACCAACTGAGTAATCTTGAACCATGGCAGGTCAAAAGACAATTCTTTAATACATCATGGTGGTTCTATGGAAGCCGTGAAAAATTTGCAGAAGCAGATAAATCCAGGCTTGTAAGTGTCGAAGTCGGGGGATACTACCCCACACTCGGGATTTCTAATAATGAAATATCCGGTCTTGCAAGAAGCAAACACAGGTCTCAAGGATTTGGTTCTTCAGGTTCAAGATCATCAATGCAGGAATATCTTGAACTTGTTAACGGGGACATGCCCCGGGACAGAGAAAATATATTTGATGGAATCAATACGCGTTGGACAAGGGTAAAAAACGGAGAATTCATTGATGAAAAAATGAAAATAATCTTCGATAAATTTGATTTCAGGGATCCTTCCCTGGTAGTCCCTGATCTGCTTGCCATCTATCCATTAATTGAAAACCTGGAAGACAAACATTGGAAAAAAATCAAGAAAGATCATCTTGATAAAATCGTCCAGGCTTGCATGGGTCTTTTTATTGAGGTATCAACCATTGAGCAACAAAGTACGCGAGCGGATTCTGTAGAAATCGAGATTGAAGTCACAAGCCGAAGTCACGAAAATATCATTCTTGAATCTTTTGAATTCAATGACAGCATATATGAAATTGATAAGTCCATCGAAGCCTTTGTTGAAAATACCTGGTATGAACCTTTATATATTTCAGAAAGCAAAGACTTTACGAATCCTTACTGGCTGAATGAAGAAGGCACGCTGGGAACCTACAAGGTTGATGATCCCAATATGAGAAATCTACCGGAGAGTCCTGCAGCATACACCATTAGTTTCAATTTTTCTGTGAATGACCAGGAATTAAATTTCACACGTGATGTCATTTATCTTAAAGTAGACCCTTCTGTTGGTGAAGTAAGACAACCTTTTGTTGTATTGCCCCCGGCAACCATGACATTCAATAAGGACCTATATCTTTTTTCTGAACTGAATACCCAGGAAATTGAAGTGAAGGTCAAAGCGACCAAAGATGATCTGTCTGGAACTTTAAAACTTGAAGTACCAAGCTCCTGGTCAGTTCATCCTGAAAAAATTGAACTGAACATTCCTAATAAAGGCATGGAGAAAAGTTTCAGTTTCGTGCTGCATGCACCTGAAGTCACCTCGGAAGGTCAAATCAATGCTTCCTTTACAATAAATGGCCAGACCTACGACAGATCATTAACCAATATAGTTTATGATCACATACCCTTGCAATCTATTTTAAAACCTGCCGCATCCAAAATTGTGAAAGTCCCATTAAAAAAGGGAGGCACAAGAATAGCCTATATCATGGGAGCAGTAGATAAAATGATTGATTGTCTCGAAGCTGTTGTATATAACATTTCTTTGATTGAACC
>JAHHJO010000418.1:0-3458 GCA_018680275.1 Bacteroidia bacterium | reverse complement strand
GTTTGTGTCTCTTCACAAGTGGGTTGCAGTTTGAGTTGCAGTTTTTGTGCCACCGGAAAAATGAAAAGAGTCAGAAATCTCGACCCTGCAGAAATTTATGATCAGGTCGTCATCGTTAATCGGCAATGTGAAGAACACTTCGGGCATAAACTGACAAATATTGTTTATATGGGTATGGGAGAGCCTTTGCTGACATACAGGAATGTCATGAAATCTATAGAACTAATCAGTTCTGAATACGGCCTGGGTATGTCTCCACGAAGAATAACATTAAGCACTGTAGGTATAGAAAAAATGATCAGGAAACTGGCAGATGAAAATGTAAAATTCAACCTTGCACTTTCACTTCACGCCGCAGATGATTTAAAAAGAAACAAAATAATGCCTATCAATGAACAAAACAATCTTTCCGGATTGCTGGACGCATTGAAATATTTTTTTGATAAAACTAAGAACAGGATTAGCTACGAGTATATAGCCTTTGAAGGTTTTAATGACACCATGGAAGATGCCCGTAACCTGTTTAAATTATGCAGGCATTTCCCGGTCAGGATAAATATTATCGAGTATAACCCCGTTGAAGGCGTTCCCTATACCAAATCACCAGCAGACAGAATTGACCAGTTTGCACGTTATTTGACTGATAAAGGTATTATGGTCACTTTGAGAAGGAGTCGAGGTAAAGATATTGATGCGGCTTGCGGACAACTGGCCAATAAAGGTTAATCTCCTTAAAACAAATATTTTAAATATTCATAAATTTGGATATCACTTGAACTTTATGAAAACACTTATTCTAGCTCTGGCATTATTATGCATTGGTAGTTTTTCCAGCGATGCACAATCTAATTATATCCTGGGAAACAAATTTGTACCTGAAAAACCTATCCAGGAACTTGATGAAATAATTTCCCATTACACCTTGTTCACAGCAGACATCAATAAAAATAATTTCAAAATTGATGGAACAAATAATGAAATCATTCTAGACCTGGGTACACAGAAGTATAACTTCAATCTTTACAATAATAACCTGGTACTTAGATATGAATCCGTTGCCAATCCTTTGCTGCTCGGTGGTTCCATGAATTTTGGAGGAATTGTCAGTCTTACAATTAATCATAACTTCATCTACGGATATATTAGATATGGAGAAACCATGTTGTTCATAGAACCTGTCAGGCATTTTGATAAATCAGCACCTGACAACCTGTTTGTAATCTATAATGCAGCTTATGTAATTCAATCTGACGAACATATATGCGGGGTCACTAAAAGCGAGGAGAAGACCAATGAATTCAGATTGAAAATGCCAACAACCATGTGTAATATAGTCGATTTTGCACTGGCGAATACCTATGATATGGTCACAGCTTTGGGAACAGTCACTGATGTAGAAAATCATAACCTGGCTGTATTAAACAATGTCCAGACAAACTATCGATCTGAATTCGATACCAACCTTGAGTTCGAATTAGTAGACCATTTTGTGCCTGCCAATGCCGGAGCTGATCCTTTTTCAGCCACGACAAACGCAAATACCCTTTTATCAGAATTTTCCTCCTGGGGTGCAGGAGGAAACAACAGTGGAGGAGCCAGCGGTGGTTTTGGAGTAGATTATCATCGTGCGAGCTTATGGACTGACCGTGATATTGCATCCGGTGGCAACAGTGGCGTTGTCGGATTGGCACAAACACCAGGAGGACATAATGTATTGGAAAATTACTCAGCTTCAGCAGGTAACCTGATGTCGCTGCAAAGTCATGAAATCGGGCATAATTTTGATGCGGTTTCTTCTAGCGGAACATTTCATGATCCCCCATCATCTTCGACTATTATGGCACCTTCCGTCGTTATTACACCGGACTGGTCAACTGCATCTCAATCAGATATTAGTGCGCACATAGCGACAATGACCTACCTCGACGATTGTTCAACATTGAGTGCTCCTAACGCTGATTTTTTCCAAAGTGCAATATCAGTTTGCCCTACCAACGATATAGAATTTGAAGATCAATCCCAGTATGGAGCAACCAGGTCCTGGGAATTTTTTGGAGGTACGCCTTTGACGGGAACAGCAGAAAAGGAAACAATAACTTTTAATACAGCAGGTCTTTGGGCAAATAAAATAGTTTCTTCAAATGCTACTGGCCAGGATTCTACTTATCAGTATGTAGATATTCAAGCAGAACCTACGATTAACTGTACACCTAATAATCCTGGAGGATCGGGACCTTTTGCCGGAATCACCTTTTTTACTCTGGAAAATATTAGCAATAGTTCTCCCGGTTCAAGTTCTTCCACTGATTATGAAAATAATATCTGTACCCAAACTGCTATTCTCCTTTCAAATACAAGTTATGATTTTGCAGTTTCAATTGGAGACTGTAGTGCTAATCCAATCATCTTTGAACGCATTCGTATTTACATCGATTATAATGGTGATGGTGATTTCGATGATTCCGGTGAATCTGCATTTTATTCTGGAGGATTATCTTACTGCGGGTTAGTAACAGATAGCTTTACAACAGATTCAAACCCTGCCCTGGCTACCATGTTACGTATGAGAGTGATTTCAGATAATGGAGCTATTACTTCACCTTGTCATGATCCATCTTCAGGCGAAGTTGAGGATTATGGTGTATATTTTGAAGATACCCAGGTATTTGGATGTACAGATCCGGCAGCAAACAACCATGATTCGAATGCGACAGTTGATGATGGCAGCTGCACATATGGAGGATCGACCTGGTATGCTGATACGGACAGTGATACTTTCGGAGACCCAAACAATACAACAACAGCTGGAACACAACCTGCAGGATATGTGGCAGACAATACAGATTGTGATGATACTGACGACACTGTTTATCCAGGTGCACCGGAATTATGCGATGGTCAGATTAATGATTGTAATACAGCAACTCTGCCAACGGATGAAGATGACAATGATGGTGATAACTATGTAGAATGTACAATAGATGCAGGAGGATGGGATGGTCCCCCAATAATTTTAGGCGGAGAAGATTGCAATGATAATAATGCTTTAATAAACCCAGGTGCTGTTGAAATATGCGATGGCATAGACAATAATTGTGATGGACAAATAGATGAAGGCGTAACCACCACCTATTACCGGGACTTTGATAGTGATTCCTTTGGTGATCCAAATGTTACAATTGATGCTTGCACTCCCCCTGGTGGATATGTAACCAACAGCCTGGATTGTAATGATAATGATAATACAGTCTACCCTACTGCCCCTGAATTGTGTGACGGTCAGATCAACAATTGTAATCTTTCAACGATCCCTTCAGATGAAGTTGATAATGACGGAGACAATTACGTAGAATGTGCAATTGATGCCGGGGGCTGGGATGGCCCTCCTTCCGTTCTGGGTGGTGATGATTGTGACGACAGCGATGCCAACAATTATCCCGGGAACACCGAAGTTTGTG
>JAHHJO010000318.1:0-7667 GCA_018680275.1 Bacteroidia bacterium | reverse complement strand
TGTAAAGACCGACCTGAAGTCTGGATATGGTACTTCAGCATCTGTGCCCTGGGATCAGCCCCGTATTTTAGTTTCATAGCTTTGGCCCAAATCCTTCTTGCAACCCGACCGATGACCGCATATTCCGGATCTACACCATTGGAAAAGAAAAAAGACAGGTTGGGTCCAAACCTGTTGATATCCATTCCCCTTGAGAGATAATATTCAACATAGGTAAATCCATTGGCCAGCGTAAATGCCAGCTGTGAAATCGGGTTGGCACCGGCTTCTGCAATATGATATCCCGAAATAGATACTGAATAGAAATTTCTTACATTATTATTAATAAAATAGGATTGGACATCACCCATTAACCGGAGTGCAAATTCAGTGGAGAATATGCAGGTATTTTGGGCCTGGTCTTCTTTCAGAATATCAGCCTGTACTGTTCCCCTGACGCGGGACAGTGTTTCTATCTTGATTTTGTTATAAACATCCGGTGGCAATACCTGGTCTCCCGTGAATCCCAATAACATCAGTCCCAGTCCGTCATTGCCTTCAGGAAGTTTTCCATGATACACCGGTCTCAGCTTTTCCTTCCCTTTGTAGATTTTAACTATTTTTTGCTCTACTTCCTGTTCTAAGCCGTTTTCCCTGATATAGAGTTCGCATTGCTGGTCAATGGCCGCATTCATGAAGAATCCGAGTAACATCGGTGCAGGCCCGTTAATGGTCATGCTCACGGAAGTCATAGGATCTGACAGGTTAAATCCTGAATACAATTTCTTGGCATCATCCAGGCAGCAAACAGATACACCTGCGTTGCCTATCTTTCCATAGATATCAGGACGGTGCCCTGGGTCGTGCCCATACAGCGTTACAGAATCGAATGCCGTCGATAATCTTTTTGCCGGTTGATCAAGACTGACATAATGAAACCGTCTGTTCGTTCTTTCAGGTCCACCTTCACCGGCAAACATCCTTGTCGGGTCTTCTCCCTGTCTTTTGAAAGGATAAAGCCCGGATGTATAGGGGAATTCTCCGGGCACATTTTCCTGTAGGTTCCATTTCAATAAATCACCCCAGGCCTCATATTTGGGAAGCGCAATTTTGGGAATATTATTCTGGGACAAAGATTTGGTATGTGTTTCGATATTCAACACTTTATCCCTGACCTTGAATGAAAATACGTCATCCTTGTATTTCTTGATTTTTTCATTCCAATGGACTATAATTTCCCAGTTATAAGGATTTAGATCCATTTTGACCTTTTCGAATTCCGTATATAGTTGGTCTATAAAGGCTTGATGATCTTCTTTTTTCGGATCCAGTTTTTCAAGTCCCTGCTGATCCAGGGTAGGTGTTTTTCCAGCGACTGACTCAATGGTTTTATAAATACCGTACAAGGTTTGGGCGACCCTGCTTTGTTCCTTTGCAGTAGAATCATAATTCCTGTTGTTTTCTGATATTTCAGACAGGTATCTGACTCTTGCTGGTGGAATGATAAAGATCTTTTCAGACATTTCATCGCTCACCATATAACTTGATTTCAAAGGCGTAGCGGTTTTTTCTACCAAGGCATCCATGACTTTGCGATAAAGTGTATTCATGCCCGGATCATTAAACTGGGAAGCAATTGTCCCGAAAACAGGTAAGGTATCAGAGTCTACATCCCACAAACCATGATTGCGCTGGTATTGTTTTTTAACATCCCGTAATGCATCAAGTGCTCCACGTTTGTCAAATTTGTTGATTGCGACGATATCAGCAAAATCAAGCATATCTATCTTTTCCAACTGGGTAGCGGCACCAAACTCAGGTGTCATGACATAGAGAGAAACGTCCGAATGATCAAGGATCTCAGTGTCTGATTGTCCGATACCGGAAGTCTCAAGAATAATAAGATCGAAACCCGCGCCTTTCAGGATTCTGACTGCTTGCTGAACATATTTTGATAAAGCGAGGTTACTTTGTCTTGTGGCCAGGGAACGCATATAGACCCTGTCATTATTTATAGAGTTCATCCTGATCCTGTCACCCAGCAATGCACCTCCTGTTTTACGTTTTGAAGGATCAACAGAAATAACTCCGATAGTTTTATCCTCGAAGTCATGTAAAAAGCGTCGGACAAGCTCATCTACAAGGCTGGACTTACCGGATCCTCCTGTACCTGTAATTCCAAGCACAGGTATATTCATTGTTTCAATTTTTCTCCCGATAATATCCAGGCTTTCCTTTGCAATTTCCGGGAAATTCTCCGCTGAAGATATAAGCCTTGCTATGGATGATGGGTTATTTACATTCAACTGGTCAATTTGACCGTTGAGTTTTCCGCCAACCGGGAAATCGCATTGCTGTACAAGGTCATTGATCATGCCCTGCAGGCCCATCTCCCTACCGTCATCGGGTGAGTATATCCTGGCAATACCATAATCCATCAGATCCTTGATCTCCTCGGGAAGGATTACACCACCGCCACCACCAAAGATCTTGATATGAGTGGCTCCTTTTTCCTGGAGAAGGTCATACATGTATTTAAAGTATTCGTTATGACCACCCTGGTAAGATGTCATAGCAATAGCCTGTACATCTTCCTGGATCGCTGTATTTACTACTTCTTCAACGCTTCTGTCATGACCAAGATGAATGACTTCAACACCGGTGGACTGAATAATTCGTCTCATCAGGTTGATTGCGGCATCGTGTCCATCAAATAGTGAAGCTGCAGTAACGATTCTGATCTTGTTTTTTGGTTGGTATTTTTCTGCCTGGATCATAGTTAAGTTTAGTCGTTGCAAATATCGTTAATAATCGATTGTACACCAAGTCACAAATTTTATGCATCTGTTTATATAGGATTTACAATATCATCGTTATATCTTGAAAACAAGGCAATTCATGAAAAACCACCATTATTTATTCCTGGTCATCGTATTTGTTCTAAGCAAACCAGCCTCCGTTTATGCTTATCTAGACACAATTCCTTTTAATATTAAAACCCATATTGATACTGTGTCGATTGTTGATATGGAAACATTTGAAGAAACGGTAAAAGTGGTTGAATGGTACGAATATTTTGTGGTTAGTATCGATACCGCAGTCATCTATGATCCTTCGACGAAAGAGGAGAAGATAACTGTTGTTAAAAATTATAATGAACTATCTGACTATGTGAACTATTTAGATGAAAACAGATCAGAGATTAATTATGATGGTGTAGATTTAGATACCATTGTTGTATTTGATTCAGAGACTTACGAAGAGACTTTTAATGTCATTCCGCGGGCACATCCATGTTACTACCTGGGATGGGGAAGCAGGGCATTTACGACAAATTCATCGTTTTCACAAAAGGAATTCCTGAAAAATATCAGGAAACCATTGAATATCTGGGCGCTCAATCGTGATTGTGAAAAGACACCCGACTTCAGTTTTTCATTTATTTACCATACAAAGGCCGGTTCAAGCAGAATATATAATGTTTCAAAAGCTAATAATACATTGCCAGGTGAATTGATCCCGGAAAAATGGATAATGCCAGGCGCCAGGATTATCATTCATGATATCAGGATTGATGGCAATGATAGTATGGCAGATATTATTTTAAAATTAAAATAATCCCTGACCAGGAATCAGTACTTGGTGTTACTCGTGATATTTTTAAGTTCAGGCTTATATTTTTCTGCAAGACTTTTCGTGGCTTTGGCGAGAATGACCAGGTCAACACCAACACCAATGATATTTGCCCCGGCTTCTTCATATTGACGTGCTAAATCTTCTGTAACTGCCAGGGTACCTGCGGCTTTTCCTGCAAGTCTGATGCTGTCCAGTCCACGTTCAACTGCATCAATGACTTCAGGATGTGTCGGTTGACCAAGAAAGCCCATTGATCCGGCCAGGTCTGCTGGTCCGATAAACACACCATCGATACCATCTACTGCAAGGATTTCATCAAGCGCATTATAACCTGCAACCGATTCAACTTGTACAAGCAAACACATTTGCTCATCGGCATCACGGAAATAATTATTGGTTCTGTTCCATTGTGCGGCGCGTGATAATGCAGTACCTACGCCCCGTATTCCTCTAGGAGGATACAGCATCGATTTTACAAGCATTTCAGCTTGTGCGGCTGTCTCAACCATTGGAATTAGCAGGGTTTGAGCTCCGGCGTCCAATAACTGCTTGATGATCACAGGGTCACCGACCGGTGGTCTGATAATTGGGGAAACGCTGAATTTTGACATGGCCTGCAATTGTGAGATGATTGTTCTCAAATCAAAAGGACCGTGTTCGGCGTCGATTAAAACAAAATCAAACCCGGCACCAGCAAGAATCTCGGCAGCATATAAATCCGTCAAACCATTCCACAATCCAAATTGTGTTCTGCCTGTATTTATATTTGATTTAAACCTGTTTATGTTAATATTCATCTTATTTATTTAAAATAACAACTAATGGTTCCCAATGCGCCATATTCAACTTTGAAGGTATCGTCTTTTCTCACAGGGACTGGTCTTGTAAATGAACCAGCCAAAATGATCTGTCCCGGTTCCAGGCTGATACCATGTCTTGCATATCTTTTAGCAAGCCATGCTATACCGTTGGCAGGGTGATTCAGAACCGCACCTGAAACTCCACTTTCTTCGATAATATCATTCCTGAACATCATTGCCCCAATCCATCTAAGATCAAGAGAAGCAGGATCTATCTTAGCTTCACCCAGAATGATTCCGGCATTGGCTGCATTATCTGAAATCGTATCCTTTACATTTCTTTTGTAAGCTGTCTCAGGGTCAACCCTAAAGGTTCTGGCCGCAATTAATTCCAATGCCGGGGAGATATAATCCGTGGCATCCAATACTTCTGATATTGTGAGATTTTCACCAAAAAGTGGTTTGTTCAGGAAAAAAGCCAGTTCTACTTCGATCCTGGGATCAAGAAAGGCATCTGCTTCAATTTCAGATCCTTCTTCGAAGACCATATCGTCCAGCAAGGTGCCATAATCCGGTTCTTCAATATTCATGGCTTTTTGCATCACTCTTGAAGTCAGGCCAATCTTGTAACCAGCTACTGTTCTGCCTTCAGATTTCTTGATATCCATCCATGCTGATTGAATTGCATACGCGTCATCGATCGTCATGTCGGGATATATTAAAGTGGTGGCCTGAATTTGTTGCCGATTCTTTTCAGCCTTGTGGAGTCTTTGTGCTTCTTCTACGATTTGTGCCGTGGTGAGCATAAGTTTTATTCTTACGGCACAAAGCTATCAAATTAGTTCATATTGTACATGCATTTTTTCCTGATCCTCGTCACCTTTGTCAGAGTAAACTAGAACTTGCTGAAATCAAAGGAGTATCCCAGTGGCATGGCATTGAATCTCTCTAGTTCTATCTTTTTTAGATACCCGATCCTTGGGTAACCACCGGTGGTCTGGCCATCCTGGAGAATCACTACCAGCTGACCTGAAGGCAGCAACTGGATGAATCCCGGCAGCAGGGGTACAGAACCCATTCGATCCATTTTTTTATGATCAACCGGTTGACCTTGAAGTTTGGATCCCATGCGATTTGAATTAGGAGTAATTCTAAATGAAGTGTTGAATAAAGTATCTATGCCTTCGCTAGATATAATATTGAATTCTGGTCCGGGTTGGATATTCAGTACATGCACCAGTTCCAGGGATGGTCTGAATTCAAGCTGGATCAGATGTTCTTCAGGCTCAATAGTAAATTCCAGGAACTGGTGTTTTTTGATCCGCTGACCACTATGAGCACCTAATCCTGCAAAATGGTAGCTGGAAGAAGAATTAAAACTACTTTGGCATTGCAATATACCTTCGACTGAAATATAGGCTGTTTTCATGTCGTTTGTAGACCTTGATTGGAGTATACTTCCAGGTATGGCATCATAGCTTTGTCCTGGTTTTATATTCATGCCATCCAGGAGCCATCCCATATCTGCACCACAGATTGCAAAACGGCATCTATCCTGGTATTCAATAACAGGACCTGTCATGATACATTCAATAACCGGAGCATCTATTGGATTACCAGCCAGCAGATTTGCTTCCTGTGCAAAACTTGGATTCAATGCCCCGGAATTGGGAATGGCATAATACATTAGTCCGGGCCTTCCCAGATCCTGGACGCTCGTCATCAACCCGGCCTGTATGAATTTAATGGATGCCATTATACTTTAGTAAAGTGATAGATTGATTTGAAAGATTAATAAATTCTTCTTCTTCGAGGATTTCCAACTGCAATTTATCTCCTGGATTCAGTTGTGTCGGTGGTAAAGTGCCGGGATCAAAAAGAGTCACTGCAGCCTGTCCAAGTGAAGTCCAGCCACCAGGGCTTGGTATACTGTAAATACCCAGGTATGGCCCTCCAACTGCAATAGTATTTGGTGATTGATGACGTGCCGGGTTCTCTTTTCTCGGCACATAAAGGGCTTCCGGAAGCCCGTCGATATATATGAAACCGGGGATGAAACCAAACATCGAAACTGTCAAATCAGCCTCAACAAGCTTTTCGATATAAACTTCTTTCGACAGACCAGTAAGAAGATCCACCCTGTCCCATTCAAATTCATGGCCGAAAAATACCGGTAGTTTCAACTGACGGCTTCTCGAAGTAGATTTGAAGTCGATGAGATATAATGATTCCAGAGACTTTTCGTGAAAGTGTTCATTGATTTTTAATAGAATTTCAGAAGGTGAACTGATTACTTCGTCCACGAACTTCGGTCTTTGATTTAAAATACCCAGGCTGATTTCTGCATTGATTGTTCCGTCAATCCTGCTAGATCTCAGAATGATAAAATCATTCTCGAAGAGATGTACAGTAAATTCGTAATCATGAAGGCGCAACGATGTCAAAATCTTGTTCTTTTAGGAATTGATGAATTTGTTTGATTATGTTCACAGCACCCGGGGTGTCACCATGCATGCAGATCGAATCTGTCTTCAGTTCATGAACTTGTCCATGAATATCTTTCACCTGATTTTGAGTCAAAAGTGTGAGTTGTTCATATATGTCGTTTATGTCTGTCATGACTGATCCTTGTTCTTTTCTCGACTGAAGTCTGTCATAATAGGCATACTTCCTGTCTGAAAACACCTCGTTCACATATTCAAGATCATTTTTTTGACAGATTTCTGCAAGGGATGAAGATGACATCCCATAGATTTTTATACCGGGGAAAACAGATGCAATCAAGGCGCAATAAGTATTGGCCAGGTTTTCTTCTTTTGCCAGATCATTGTATAAAGCGCCGTGTGCTTTTATATGATGTAATTGCACATCAAGATTTAAGCAATGTAATCTAAAGTGGGCAAGCTGGTCCCGTAGGCTATACATGATATCTGTTTCAGAAATACTTAAACGATGTCTCCCGAAATTTTTTCTGTCGGGGTATGAAGGATGAGCACCTATTTTCACACCATGGTCCTTAGCCAATAGAATGGTCTCTGCAGTCAGTTCAGGATTGCCGCTATGGGCTCCGCAGGAGATATTAGCTGAACTGATATACGGCATGATCTGCTCATCATAATTTGAATTATCCGGACCAAACAATTCTCCCATATCACAATTCAAATCTATCTGGTATTTCATAATCTAAAAGATAAGACTAAGTGTTTTAATACTCAACAAACTTGTCAGGATCAAAACCAGTACTGCTGCGAT
>JAHHJO010000095.1:0-21721 GCA_018680275.1 Bacteroidia bacterium | reverse complement strand
GATCTTTCAGCAAGTTCAATCAGGTGTGCATCGGTCGTAGTAGATCCTTTCTGGGTAAACTTGGATGATACAACCTTTCCGGATCTGTCAACACAAATCCTGACCACTACCCTTCCTGTTTTTTGCGTATTATCAGTGATTTTTGGCTGGTACTCAATACCTCTGTCGTCAAGACCTTCACCTGTTTTACCATAGGCATCTGTGAGTCCTTCAAGTGCAGTGGCATCAGGTTTGCCTAATGGGTCCCCCTGTGAAGTTGAATTAGTATCACTATTCTTATTGAACAATGAACCAAACTTGCTTTTAGCTGCTTCTTTCTTTTGAGCTTCTTGTTCTGCTTTTTGTCTTGCTATTTCTTCTGCAGTAGGTCCTTTCCTGATTTCTTCCTTTTTTACTTCTGAGGTTTTATCCGTTGAGCTTTTACTCTCAACCACTTCGGATTTTTCATCAGTAATTTCAGAATCTACCTTTCTGCCTGCATTGGAGGCCGGTGTCGTTTTAACTTTTACCGGTTGAACCTTTTCTTTCTTTTCATTTTCCGATTCTGAAGTGGATTCATTCTTTTCAACAGCTGACTGCGTACTTGTACTTTGATTCTCATCCGGCAATCCCATCATAACAGTGACACCTTGAAACTCACGAGGAGGATCAAAATAATGCATTGTAGGTAGCAGAAGCATCAATAGTAATAAGATATGAAAAAGCAGGCTAAGCAATATGCTTTTCCTTTTTTTCTCTTCTTCGTTAAACCTAATCGTATGTTGTTGCATTACAATTAAAATTAATATTTAAAACATTGATATGCAGCAAAAATTGTGCAAAACTCCTATTTCTTACCAAGATGAGAATCGACATGATACCTGTAAGCGATATCAAGAATAGCAACGACATGCTGGTTTGAGGCTTTATCATTTGGATAAATGACCATCGACACTTTTTTTCGGTCTCTTTTTAAATCCCTGATATAGCGTTCGATCTCTGTCCTGGTAGCTGTCCTTCCATTCATAAGGTATTTTCCAGACCTGTTTATCTGTACTTCAACAGGAGGATGTTTTGGTTGGTTTGATGATCTTGATTTTCCGGGTAACTTAAGATTCAGGGCATTAGGAACAACCATAGAAGAAGTCAGCATAAAAAAGATCAGTAACAGGAATATGATATCTGTTAAAGAAGACATATTAAATTCAGCACTGACTTTTGATCTTTTCTTTAAACCCATTTATTTTCTTGGTTGTGTGGCTATATGAGCCTTTACCTTTAATTTTGAAGCGATAACCATTACATCATATATTTTATCCCACGGCACATCTACTTCTGCTACAATTGATATAGAGGCATTTTCCCTGTTAGACATTGACGCCAACTCCGACTTGATCTTGCCCTGGAGCGCTGACTTTGAGATTTTCTTTCCATTGAATGTCAATCTTCCATCCTTTGTCATCATCACAATAAGATCGCTTGGTGCGACTGTTTTGCTGTCAGACTTAGGTAATGGAATATTGATCTGTACCATTGAAGAAGTCAACATAAAAAAGATCAGCAACAGGAATATAATGTCCGTCAAGGAGGACATACTGAATTCTGCACTGACTTTATTTCTTTTCTTCATCTATTCTTTTTATACACCTGGTTCCTGTAAAAGATCCATGAAATCTATCGAGGTCATTTCCATTTTATGTATAACTTTTTCAACACTGGCTACCAGGTAATTATACCCTACAAAGGCAAGTATCCCGATAAACAGTCCAAAGGCAGTTGTAATCAAGGCTGTATAAATTCCTCCTGCCAGTACATCTGGTGTTACATTTTGTTCTGATGCCATTTTATAAAAGGCGAGTATCATCCCGGTCACAGTCCCAAAGAATCCAATCATTGGTGCTGCACCTGCAATACTGGCCAGTGATGACAAGTTTTTCTCCAGTTTGAAAATTTCAAGATTGCCCACATTTTCGATTGCGGCATCAATATCTCTTAAAGGCTTTCCTATACGTGCAATACCTTTTTCCACCATTCTTGCATATGGAGAATCAACATTCGACAACATGGCCTTTGCGCCATCGATATTACCTGATGTTACAGCTGCCCTGATATTGTTCATAAAACTATCATCAACTTTAGTTGCCCTTTTTATTGTAAAATATCTTTCAAAAAAGATATAGGCTGCCAAAAATGATAATACAAGTAGTATAACATTAATAGCTATCCCTAAAGGTCCCCCTTTCGTGATAATGTCGAGAATATTTTGTTGGATCTGATTGCTTTCATCAGTAGCCTGGAGGAAAAATCCTAAGTAAAACATGCAGTACGTTTAATTTGATGATAAACGGATTTAGATATCCGAAAATTATAGCTTCGTGCAAATTTAGATAATATAATACATATTACAAATTATTATTATTTGTTTCCAATTCATTATCTGTCCCTTAAAATTATTGATAATAATATAACAATAGGGGCTAGGTGATTAGAACATATTTACTTTTTTTTACACATCTAAAATGAACAATATGCCTTCGGTATTAATTAATGACGGAATTCATCCAAGCGGTCTCAAGAAATTACAGGATCATGGATTTGAAGTTGAAACAAACAAAATCCAACAGGAAGACCTTGAGTCAAAATTACCATCGTTTGATGCCATATGTGTCAGAAGTGCTACAAAGGTAAGAGCAGCATTAATAGATGCATGTCCAAATCTGAGACTTATCGGTCGTGGTGGTGTCGGTCTGGATAACATAGATGTGGAATATGCGAAATCTAAGAATATCGCTGTGGTCAATACACCTGCCGCATCATCCAGATCAGTTGCCGAACTTGTTTTTGCCCATCTTTTAGGTATCGCACGATTTGTATACAAATCCAACAGGCATATGCCACAAAATGGGCAGGATGAATTCAAAGCATTGAAGAAATCCTATTCAAAAGGCTTTGAATTAAAGGGAAAAACACTCGGTGTCATCGGGCTTGGAAGAATCGGAGAGGAAACTGCAAAAATCGGGCTGGTCATGGGTATGGATGTCCTTGGAGTAGATCCCTTTATAGAGACTAAATCTGTAACTCTCGACATCGGCAGTCAACAAATACAACAGGACATTCCTATGGTAGGAATGGATGAAATGCTGGGAAAAGCAGATGTCATTTCCTTACATGTTCCTTTTTTGGGGTCACCAGTTTTGTCAACCGAAGAATTTGATAAAATGAAAGATGGTGTCATCCTTATCAATGCCTCAAGGGGTGGTGTTGTTGACGAAGATGCACTTCTGCAGGCACTCAACCAGGACAAGGTAACAGCTTGCGGAGTCGATGTCTTTGAAAATGAACCTATGCCAAGGGCTGATTTATTGAAGCATCCGAATATTTCATGCACACCGCACATCGGCGCATCTACTGGCGAAGCACAGGAAAGGATCGGGCTGGAACTGGCCGACAAGATCATTGCCCATTTTTCATAAAGGCAATATTTCAATATCGAATATAATTGGTGTGTTCGGAGGCACATAACCTGGAAATCCGCGTTCTCCATACCCCAAATGAGAAGGAATAAGCAATTTTGCCCTGGTTCCTGAATTCATAAAGGTCAGACCTTCATTCCATCCACTGTTCATGGCACCCACTGTAAAGACAAGTGGACTACCCCTCTCAATACTTGAATCAAACACCCGTCCATCTATAAAATAACCTGAATAGTGTGCTTTACACTTCTGTCCTCTATTGAAGTTTGGACCTGTTCCATCCCGCTCTATGATATAATATAACCCGCTTGGTCTCCGCAATACATCTAGATTATTGTCAATCGCATAACTGATCAATAAATTTTCATCTTTTTGAGCTTGTGTGACAGGATTTTGATGATAATGAGCATAAAGTGCAGCTGTTACATCTTCATTAATTTCTTTTCCCTCTATCCTTGAAGATTCCTCCATCTTGTTCGAGTGACCGGTACATGCTACAACTAACAATGCCAAAATGGCAAGGCTCAAAAACAGATAATTTCCTTTCATGCTATAATTAATCGCTAAAATGATTTTTGAAAAATTTATAATCTATATATGAAAAATTAATATACATATTCTAATTATATATTACGAATGCGTACGAATAGCACTATATTCGCAAGAGAACATATAAAACAAAAAACGAGCGAAAATGGAAGAAAACACGAGACTTGGAAATGCCATCAAATTTGGAGGAATGATGGGTATTATTCTGGTTGTCACATCACTCATCTTGTATTTGATAGGAATGATAGATGTAGAATCCGGTAAAGCCGGGTTTTTAGGTAGCCTCTTGAGTTACGTCATTTCGATTGGTGCACTCATACTAGGAATATCTGCCTACAAAAAAGGTAATGACAACTTTCTTACAGTTGGAGATGGTGTCAAACAAGGCATGCTGATTGGAATAGTTGGCGGACTGATCGTTGCCATTTATAACCTTGTATTCTTTCAGTTTATTGAACCGGATATGCTCGAAAATATCAAGGAAACTGCTATTGCCCAGGCAGAAGAACGTGGACAGATCAATGAAGACTCGGAAGATATGATGGACAGCATGATGAATTTCTTCATTTCTCCTACCTTCTTTTTCTTTACAACAGTTATTATGAAATTTTTCCTTGGATTATTTGTTGGGCTTATAGCAGGTGCGATCATGAAAAACGAACGACCTTACGAAGCAGATTCAGAAGTATAGATCTTAAATATTAAACTGAGCCAGATCAAATAATGGATTTAAGTGTTGTCATTCCTTTATACAATGAAGAAGAATCCGTTGGAGAATTAACGGATTGGATTTGCAGGGTCCTGAATGCCAAGGGTCTGGCATTCGAGATTATAATCGTAGATGATGGAAGTACAGATTCTTCCTGGGATAAAATCAAAAATATCCAGACGACTACTCCTGAACTCAGAGCTATAAGATTCAGACGTAATTACGGGAAATCCGCTGCCCTCAACACCGGTTTTAATGCCGTCAGGGGTGATGTAGTCATTACACTTGACGCTGATCTTCAGGACAGCCCGGATGAATTACCTGAGCTGTATGATATGATCAAAAAGGAAGGCTTTGATATGGTATCAGGATGGAAGAAGAAACGTCATGATCCAATCAGCAAAACCATTCCGTCAAAGTTTTTTAACTGGATGACCCAAAAGTTAAGTGGTATCAAACTTCATGATTTTAATTCGGGGATTAAGGCATATAATGCCGAAGTCACCAAGTCTATTGAAGTCTATGGCGAAATGCACAGGTATATTCCTGTAATTGCCAAATCAGCCGGGTTTGGTAACATCTCTGAAAAAGTTGTCACTCACTATCCCAGGAAATTCGGAAAAACCAAATATGGCCTGGAGAGGATAATGAGAGGATTCCTGGACCTTCTTTCAATCACCTTTATAGGAAAATTCGGAAAACGTCCCATGCATTTTTTTGGTTCGATGGGAACAGTTCTCTCACTTTGTGGTTTTATCATGCTATTGTATCTTACAATAGAAAAGATTTTCTACGAAACACCAGGCATTGCCAGTCGTCCTCTTTTTTACCTTGGTATATTGCTGATCATCGTCGGGGTCCAGTTATTCATTGCAGGTTTTCTGGCAGAATTAATAATAAGGAACAGCCCGGGAAGGAATGATTATGGAATAGCTGAAACTATATAAAATGTCAAAGAAAGTTGTTTTCATTGGTCCAGCACACCCTTATCGCGGAGGCATTGCTGCATTCAATGAGAACCTGGCTATAACCTTTCAAAACAATGGCTGGACATGCAAGATCTTTACCTTCATGCAACAGTATCCCAATATACTTTTTCCGGGTAAGGATCAATTTGTCCATGGTGAACGCAAACCAGATCTTAGAATTAAAAGAGCAATTTACAGCACCAACCCTTTAAACTGGCTGAAGATTTCCAAACAGATCACAAAGGAAAACCCGGATATAGTCATTACACAATACTGGATGCCTTTTATGGCACCTGCATTCGGCACCATCCTGAGAGGTATAAAAAAAGCCTTACCTGCTACGAAATGTATAACTGTCGTACATAATTTCAAACCTCATGAAAGTCGAATCGGTGACATCCAGCTCAATAAATTTATTGCCAATCGTACAGATTTGATGGTCAGTCTGTCTCCTTCAGTAACAAGAGATATAAGTACTTCTTTACCGGATAAAGCCATCCTTTCCCTCTTTCATCCCATCTATGACCATTATGGTACATCAATATCAAGCAGTGAAGCCAGGAAGAAACTTCAGTTGGAGGAAAATTGCTTTTACCTTTTGTTTTTCGGATTGATCAGATCTTACAAAGGCCTTGAAGATTTGATACAAGCCCTGTCCCTTGTAAAATCGAAAAGAATATTTAAATTATTGATCGCAGGAGAATTCTATGAAAATGAAAATAAGTACCTGAAGCAGATTGAAAAACTTGGACTTCAGGAGAAGATTATTATCAGGAATGAATATATCCCGAATGAAGAAGTTCCTGATTATTTCTGTGCCTGCGATCTTGTTGTATTGCCCTATAAAACAGCAACGCAAAGTGGTGTGGTTCCAATCGCTATTCATTTTGAAAAGCAAATCATTGTAACCAAAGTTGGTAGCCTGACTGAATTGATCAGGGAATACCAAATCGGATGGACTTGTGAGTCTGACCCTGAAGATCTGGCAGAAAAAATTGATCTCGTACTTGAAAGTGGATTGAATAAGCATGCAGATTTTGGTTCAATAAGAAAAGAACTGTCCTGGCAATCCTTTTTTAATAAATTTATCGAAGAATTGAATCTCCATGAATCATGACATAGACTACCAGTTTGACAGGCATCTTAAATGTATCCATCAGATCAGAACTGATAACAATATCCAGGACCAAATCATGAATTCAATCGAAATGATGGTTCAATGCTATCGTGAAAAGGGTAAGATTTTATTTGCAGGGAATGGAGGCAGTGCAGCAGATGCCGAACACCTGGCTGCAGAATTGAGTGGTAAGTTCAATATGGACAGAAATCCCCTTTTTGCAGAAGCTCTACATGTCAACAGTGCTGCATTAAGTGCTATTTCAAATGACTATGATTTTCATACTGCCTATGCCAGGATTCTTGAATCCAAAGCCAGTAAACCGGATGTTCTTGTGGCCATATCTACAAGTGGTCGATCAAAGAATATTATCGAGTGCATAAATAAGGCAAAGACAATTGGTCTCAATGTTATTGGAATCAGTGGTCAGTCCACATCACCATTTAAAGAAATTTGTGATATACACATAGTGATCCCGTCGAAGGATACTGCCAGGATACAGGAAGCAAGTATGCTGATCGGCCATATACTATGTCAACAGGTCGAACATAGAATTTTTAGCTGATGTCATTTCCTGAACCATTTAAAACTCATGACGGTCTGAAGTTGATCACAAAAACCTGGATCCATCCCCAGGCCAGGAGCAATATTGTTCTTGTCCATGGATATCTTGAGCATTGCAGGCGGTACGAACACGCAGCTAAATATTTTAATGATCATGGTTATAATGTCTTTGCTTATGATCAAAGAGGGCATGGATTATCGGAAGGCAAACCAAGTTATATCAAGCAATTTGAAAATTACATTCTCGATCTAAAGCAATTTCTTGACCATATAGAAATAAATAATAAAGCACATTTTTATATCCTTTGTCATAGCATGGGAGGACTGGTGACACTTTCTTATTTATTGAATGAAAAGAATATTCCTGATAATCTCCAGGGCGTCATTTTTTCAGCACCTTTCATCCAGCCATCAAAGGATCTTGCACCCACACTTCAAAAAATATCTCGTATTCTTGGTTTTATTACACCCTGGCTGCCAACGCAATCTGCTGACCCTGCTGAAATTTCCAGGGACCTGCAATATGTTAAAAACTATGCTGAAGATCCGTTAATATATCACGGCCGTGTTCATGCTGGTTCAGCCAGGCAATTGCTCAATCAAATGAAAAAAATCCGACCTCTCTACTGCAATATGACGCTACCCTTCCTGGTTATACACGGAACAGATGATAAAATGGCCGAATTGGAAGGTAGTCAGAATCTGTATCTGGAAAGTCAATCCACAGATAAGAAAATCATCAAACTAAAGGACTTCAAACATGAAGTAATGAATGAGATTGGTAAAAAAAATGTCCTTCAGTCCATAGCCAACTGGCTTGATGAGAGGACGATCTCCGGGACTTAGTGTTCTTAGTACTAAGTAATGGGTACTATGTACTAGCGACGAAGTCGCTTTAAAACCTTCTTCCCCCTGCTCTTGAATCCTGCCGATCCATGGGGTAAAAACTCTTCGATCACACTGATAAGCTCAGGGACAAGTTCAGGATATCTATGAGCAATCCTGCCAAGTACTGTCATTGAAAACACCCGGATAGCTATAGATTGTTTTGTGTCAAGCAGGTAATTAAAACACAATTCATAAAGAATACCTTCGAGCTCTTCAGGTATCTCAATGTGTTCATAAATGCGCAGCACATTCCTTGCAACAGCATCATGAGAAGGATTCTTGAGTGCCTCGATCAAGCTTTCATGATATGGTTCAATAAGTTCAGGGTATTCAACGCCTATATATCCCAGAGGCCAGGCTGCTTTTTGATTATAGCGCCATTCTTCATGGAAGAAATAAGACATTAGTTCGGCAAATCTTTTCTGATCAGAGCCAACATAGGAGACTACAGCGTTCTTACCGTTTTTACTCTGATCCTGGTTCAGGTATTGTTGAATGATATTACTCAAGGAAGACAGTTTATTTACTGCCTCTAAATATAAACGTTTGCTATGAGATTGGAAACTGTTGGATGGTCACTTCCTCCTTCTGGTTCTATCGTAATATTGATACTTTCCGCTTTCTCATCAAACTTCAAACTAAACGATTCTTCTCCAGCAGGAAGAATACCGGCACTCACCATTTTCCCGTCAATATCATACCACATCTGAAAGCATTTCTTTTCACCCGGATCAGGTAAATTGACCACTTCAAGGAAAGCTGATTTTTTATCCTTATTCCAATAGGCAATAGAGGCAAAATCCGCAGATTTATCGTTCCCTTTGAGGACATACCTCTCTGTTGAAGGGTCATTTATAATCGCAAGTTGCGAATTGAGGGAATCTATAAAAGTAGTGTTCATATCATTCAGAATCTCCAACTCCCTTAATTGTTCTGTTATTACAAGGTTGTTAATTTCGAATTGTTTCTTTTGAGACCATTGCATAAATCCGAAAACAGCAAAGACCATTGCAGCCAATGTAGCAGCAATGGCATAATACCTGAAAGGTAATATTCGGACATTCACTTCCTTGTTTCCAGGAATGGAATCCAATACAATATTTTTTAATGATCCGGGAGGAGCAATCGAAGTCTGCATTGTCATTTCAAGAATTGTGTCTTGCAACTCGTCATAGACTTTACGAATATCTTCAGAGGATTGAATCAATGATTCAACCTTCCTGGTCTCCTCATCAGAAGTCAGGCCAAGAATATAATTCTCGATCAAGTTTGAATCAATTATTGCTTTTATCTCCTCTTTCATTTCAATATCATTATTAAAATGATACAAATAATACTTATGGTTCCATAGATTTTCCTTAAATCTCTTAAACCAGCTTTCAACCTGGTCTTTATTGTTCCAAGTGGTACACCAAGTTTTTCGCTGGCTTCTTTTTGCGTCAAACCCTTGTAAAATAAAGCTTCAAGTACATCTACATATTTACTATCCAACTTATTTACAAACTTCCTTACATCAAGAAGTTCTGGCTTGATGTAATTAACTCCCTCATTATCTACGTTTGATTGTCCTTTTTGGATTTCTTTTTCTCGTCTTATTTTCAACGACCTGACCTTGTCAATTGATGTATTTCTGCATATTGTTAAAATCCAGGTATAGAGTTTTGATTTTGACTGGTTATAATTACCTGAATTCTTCCAGATTTTTATAAAACTTTCCTGCATAACATCCTGGGCGAGGGACTCATTCCGAACAATACGCAATACGACTCCGTATAAAGCAGCAGCATATTTGTCATAGATCATCTCTATGCACTGCTTATCCTTTTGCTTCATCAAGGAAATAATGTGATCATCCTGAGTCATAATGGAAATTAAACGGATTTTTCGAATAAAAGTTGATTTTTTTTCAATTACGAAATCCGAAAGTGATTTTCATCCGTAGATAGTGTGTCTTTTATTTATTCACATTAAAATTTAATACAATGAAAATCAGATTATTTATGCTAGCCTTTGCTTCTCTTTTTGCAATCAGTTCTCTATCAGCTCAATGCAGTAATAGTAAATCACATGCAAAACAAGCTTCATGGAATCATGGCCAGGACATTATTGATATAGCCTCAAGTAGTGACGACTTTAGTACACTTGTAGTCGCTGTAAAAACAGCAAACCTTGTTAAAACACTCCAGGGTGAAGGTCCTTTTACAGTATTTGCTCCTTTGAATTCAGCTTTCGCCAAATTACCTGAAGGTACAGTGGAGGCATTATTGAAGCCGGAAAACAAAGATAAATTAACCAGTATTCTGACTTACCATGTTATTGCCGGGGAATTCAATGCAACAGATGTTGTAAATGCCATAAATGCTTCGAACGGCAAGTTCACAATAAAAACTGTTAATGGTGCAAACCTGACAGCAAGTTTGAATAACGGATCAGTTATTCTTACCGATGCCAATGGAAACTCATCTGCAGTTATCAAAACAGATATCGATGCTTCCAACGGTGTAGTACACGTCATTGATACAGTTGTACTGCCATAAAAAATAATTGTTTAGAAACTGGTAGTTAGTTAATAATTCATTTCCAGGCCAGCCTTTTAGGCTGGCTTTTTTTGTTAGTGCCTGATCTTCAAAATAAATATGAAAATCTTATATATATTTTTTCTCTAAAGTTGAAATTGCTAGGGAGAATACTCTATCTTCGTTGTTTGAACTCCCAATGCCTTTTAATATAACTGGATAGTATTCAAGACAAATTATACCAACTTAGCTATTTAATTATTGATGAAGGAAATTAAAAGGTATTTAGTCACAGCAGCTCTGCCTTATGCTAATGGTCCATTACATATTGGACACCTTGCAGGCGCCTATCTTTCTTCAGATGTATATGTCAGATTTCTCAGACTTTCCGGGAAGGATGTAAAATTCATTTGCGGTTCAGATGAACATGGTGCGGCCATTACTATCAAATCATTAAAGGAAAGTATCAGTCCACAGGAAATCGTGGATAAATATCATGAACTTTTCAAGGATACATTTAATAAAATAGGGGTATCATTTGACATTTACCACAGAACATCTTCCCCTATTCATCATGAAACTTCCCAGGGCTTCTTCAAAACCCTATATGAAAAAGGAGAATTTATAGAAAAAGAATCCGAACAGTATTTTGATCCGCAGGCAGATCAATTCCTGGCTGATCGCTACATCACAGGAACCTGTCCAAAATGTGGCAATGAAAATGCCTATGGAGACCAATGCGAAAACTGTGGTTCATCACTAAGTCCAACGGAACTGATCAACCCTAAAAGTACTTTGTCGGATGCCACACCTGAACTAAGGAAAACGAAACACTGGTATCTGCCATTGGATAAATACGAGAACTGGCTTAAGGAATGGATCAATACAGGACAGCTAGATGGTGTAAAACATCATTATCCCGAAGATTGGAAAAACCATGTGCTTGGACAATGTAAATCATGGCTTGAAAATGGCCTGATGCCAAGAGCCATGACAAGAGATCTGACATGGGGCGTTGATGTTCCACAGGATATTGAAGGGGCCAAAGGAAAGAAGCTTTATGTCTGGATGGATGCGCCAATTGGATATATTTCTGCCACTAAACAATGGGCAATTGAAAATAAAGAGGATTGGAAAAAGTACTGGCAAGATGATGAGTCTGCTTTGATTCACTTCATTGGTAAAGACAATATTGTATTCCATTGCATCATCTTCCCGGCTATACTGAAAGCACATGGTAATTATAATCTCCCTTTAAATGTACCGGCCAATCAATTCATGAACCTCGAAGGCGATAAAATATCTACTTCAAGAAACTGGGCTGTATGGGTACATGAATACCTTGAAGAAATCCCGGGACGTGAAGATGAATTGCGATATGCATTGATCAAAAACATGCCCGAGCAGAAAGATTCGGAATTCACCTGGAAGTCTTACCAGGATTCAGTAAATAATGAATTGGTAAACAACCTGGCCAATTTTGTCAACCGCGTTATGGTGCTGACAAATAAATATTATGATGGTGTAATTCCTGAAATTGATGAAGACCTCGATATAATCGGCTGTGAAAACGAAGAAGACCTGAGTTTTCACGATAATGAAATGCTACGCCTTTTTGACAATGTAGATATTCTGTCTGATAAACTCAGGAAATTTGATTTCCGGGGTGGATTAAAAGTTTTGATGGAAATATCAGCAAATGGGAACCAGATACTTCAATTCAATCAGCCGTGGAAAACCATCAAGGAAGATCCTGAAAATGTAAAAGTCGTCATGCACTTATTGATGCAATATGTATTTGTTTTAAGTGTCGTAACCAGACCATTCCTTCCCTACACTTCTGACAGGATCAGGCGACTTCTTGCACTCGAACCTTTGAAAGAAAATGGAGAATTATTAGAGCTCAGCAATACATTGTCTGAAGGAGAAAACCTGTTAAAATCAGGTCACAAAATTTCATCTCCTGAACACCTATTTACCCGGGTTGAAGATTCAGTGGTTGATACCCAGGTGGCCAAACTACAAGCCACAAAATCGGAATTTTCTTCTGAGCAATTACCCCAAAACAATAATCTGAAAGATACTATCCAGTACGATGATTTCATCAAAATGGATCTCAGGGCAGCAACAATCATGGATGCCAAAAAAGTTGAAAAAGCAGACAAGCTTCTTCAATTGACTCTCGATGTAGGATTTGAAAAAAGGACAGTGGTTTCAGGTATTGCCCAACATTTTGCGCCCGATCAAATTATCGGTCAGAAAGTGACGCTCCTTGCAAACCTGGCACCAAGAAAAATCAGGGGCGTTGAATCCAAAGGCATGATCCTGATGTCAGAAAATGAAGATGGTTCCCTAAAGTTTGTTCAACCTGCTGTTGAAGCAGAGAATGGGGCATCGATCAGTTGATCATTTATTTTCTTCAATCATTTCATTCTCAAACTGTTCCAGAAAAGCATAATTTTTATTGGTCCCGCATTGTCTGTTCAGACCTGCTTTCATAACCAATAATTCACTGTATTCATCCGGGTACTGTCCCATATTCACATATTTCATGGCAAATAAAACTTCCTTATGTGCTATCCAGCAATATGAAGGTTCTACCATCGCCCATTGATAATATATCCGGGATAAAGCCATCCTTGGTTTAATAGCTGTCGGATAGATTGACTTGGCATCAAAATATTTGTCAGAAGCGATTCCAAGTAATGACTGCTTTTCATATTCTTCACCCAATTCTATGGAAGTACTAAAGGAATTCTCCATAATTTCTTCTTTCCTCCGCTGTAAAAGAAACGTTTCATCAGACTGTTCGATTTCTTCCATGGGCCTGTAGTTTTCGCTGGCCGCTTTCTGATATTGATATCTTGAAAATAAAAAGAGGAATGTTCCAATAGAAAATACAACCATTCCAAATATGAGTGCGCGTGTAGGTCTTTCTTTCATATTAATTAAGTCTGGGATTTTTAGATTCTGACCAGGCCTTGAACTGATCAAGATATTGCTGATCAATCTTTTTAAACATGGAGCCAAAGAAGGCAAACATGCACCTTGTTAGATAATTCTTACCTCTGCATTTATGCGTCCCTTTTATTGTTGTGCTATGATAATCTCCTTCAAATGTGGTTAAATCATCTTTTATCATGTTACCAGCTGCAAAATGCAGTCCCACTTTTTTCATGATTTCAAACTCTGTTATGGTTTCCTTCATTGTCATTTCACTGCCCTGGTTTATTACAAGCATCTCATATTCAGAACCTACCTTATCTTTTGTTTCCTTTATGGTTTTTATGGATTTTACCTCTGGTATCCATTGGTGAAGATTATCCATATCGTTATAATCTGCCCATACATCATCCAAAGCGCCTTTTACTGTAACTTCAGTTTGATATTCTACAACTGGTCTTACGATTCCTGCCAGAAGGAAGACAACGATAAAAAAAACGACAATCGTCAATAGAATTTTAATAATTTTCTTCATTTGAATGATTGAGACTACAATTATATCAATATACTTTAGTTCTAAAATTAACAAAACTGGATTTTGTATTTTTAAAATCATGAAACTAAGCCTCCGTGATGCTGTCCAAAGGACATTAATTCCCTTATTTGTTCTCCTGTTTCAAGGCATTCCTGTCACGGGACAGCTTTCTGATTCAGCACAGATCAGTGTGATAACCTGTCGTGCGGGGGATGATATTTATAATACATTCGGACACACAGCCATCAGGATATACGATCCACTCGATGGGAAAAATGAATTGTACAATTACGGGATCTTTAATTTCCGGGAGCCAAATTTTACTATGAAATTTCTCAGGGGCAAGCTTTTATACAGTCTTGGATTGCAACCTTACAGAAGGTTCCTGGAAAATTATCATTACGAAAAAAGAACCGTATTCGAACAGGTACTGGATATTTCACAAAAAGACAGAAAGGAAATATACCAGGCTATCCGGACCAACTACAAACCAGAGAACCGAGCTTATCTGTATGATTTTTTCTTTGATAATTGTTCAACAAGACCCCGGGATATTTTATTGGATCATATCGATGGAGTTTCATTTGCAGAGCAAAAAGGAAATAAAACATTCCGTCATTTGCTTGATGAATATACCTATGCTAAGCCATGGACTGATTTTGGAATAGACCTGATTATAGGCTCAGTTGCAGACTGGACTGCAGACAGGAATGACCAGATGTTTTTACCTGAATATCTTTTCACCAATCTGGAAGAAGCAAAAGTGAATGGTCATTCCCTGGTTTCTGAAACAAAGATACTGGCCAACTTCGAATCCGAACTTGAACGTAGATCAAATATTCCTTGGTTTACACCTGTACTTGTGTTTGCCATACTCCTGTTGCTGGAACTCATATTATTCTTGAAATTCAGAAAGAAAGTTAATCCAAAATGGCTGACCATAATTGATAAATTTTGGATTTTTATTCTTGGTATCGGGTCCATTATCATTGCGTTTATGTGGTTTGGGACAGATCACATAGCTACAAAGCAAAATCTGAACCTTCTCTGGATGCATCCCTTGTTCCTGGTTATCCTTTTTAAGCCTAAAAGAAGGATAGTGTTGTTTTCAATAATCCTAATGATCCTGGCAATCCTGCTTTCCCCATTTATTCAGGAATTGCACCTGGCCAGTATTTTAATAATCCTGATTACGATATTAAAACTGGTGAGAAGAGGACTTTGAATCAATGCTGCATTGATTTAAGGAAGATTATAGCATTATAGGATTAAGGCATTATAATATCAACACCAACTGCCTTTTTGACACAATATTTTCCTGAACCTTCCATTTTGTCAGAGTTTTTATCCATTTACACTTTTGGTCTGCTTATTGACGATCAATATTATCTAAAGATAATCCTGGAATATGTTTAAAAATCTGATAATACCGAGGAAGTTGGATGTTGCTAGTGATGCAGAAATTATCCCATTCTTTTCAGTGACCGACGATGATGAAAATGATGTGTCCCAGCAGGAAATACCTGAAAACCTGCCGATTCTTGCATTAAAAAATACCATCCTCTTTCCTGGAGTAGTGATTCCGATAACAGTAGGCAGAACACGCTCTGTGAAAGCTGTAAAAAAGGCATTTGAGACCAATAAGCTCATTGCCGTTTTTTCACAAAAGGATCTGAACAATGAAGATCCAAAAAAGGATGACCTGTACACAATTGGTACAGTTGCACGTATATTAAAACTGCTTAAAATGCCGGATGGCAGTACCACGGCTATACTCCAGGGCAGACATCGCAGTGAACTTATTGACCTGTACCAGGAAGATCCTCACCTGGAAGGTCATATCAGGCGCATTCCAATGAAAACGCATGAGGACGTCGAGTTTAAAGCAACTGTTTCAAGTATAAAGGACATTGCAAAAAATATCATCGAATTATCTCCACAGATTCCCGGAGAAGCTGTCATGATGTTGCATAATATTAAAAGCGATGGCTTCCTGTTGAATTTTATTGCTTCTAACCTGAACACAGGAATGGCAGAAAAGCAACAACTTCTTGAAATCTCAGATATGGCGGAAAAAGCAGAAGCCATACTCAAGCAGGTAGATTCCGAACTGCAAATGCTTGAACTGAAAGATCAGATAGAAACTAAAGTGAGAGGAGATATTGAACAGCAACAGAGGGATTATTTTCTCAATCAGCAACTCAAGACAATCCAGGAAGAACTTGGAAACAATCCCCAGGAAGAACAGATCCTTGAATTAAAGGAAAAGGGGGCTAAAATGAAATGGCCGGAATATGCAGCCAAACAATTTGAAAAAGAACTGAACAAAGCTCAACGAATCAATCCCCAGATGGCTGAATATTCAGTCACCCTGAACTATCTTGAATTGATGCTTGATCTTCCCTGGGAAAATTATACCAAGGATAATTTTGATCTGAAGTCTGTAAAGAAAGTACTGGATAAAGACCATTATGGACTTGAAGACGTCAAGGACAGAATACTGGAGCACCTGGCTGTTCTTAAACTAAAAGGTGATATGAAAGCGCCGATTATTTTATTGGTGGGACCTCCGGGTGTTGGTAAGACATCTTTAGGAAAGTCTATCGCTCGTGCATTGGACAGGAAGTTCGTCCGCATGTCCCTGGGTGGATTGCATGATGAGAGCGAAATCCGAGGACATCGAAAAACCTATATAGGTGCTATGCCAGGCCGTATTCTGCAATCAGTAAAAAAAGCCCAGTCATCCAACCCGGTTTTTATTCTTGACGAAATCGATAAAGTAGGTAAGGATTTTCGAGGTGATCCATCTTCTGCATTACTGGAAGTCCTGGACCCTGAACAAAATTCCACTTTCTACGACAATTACCTGGAACTGGACTACGACCTGTCCAAAGTGCTTTTCATCGCCACAGCAAACTCGTTGAATACCATTCAATCAGCATTACTTGACAGGATGGAAATTATAGAAATCAGTGGTTATTCACAGGAAGAAAAAATAGAAATTGCAAAACGCCATCTTGTACCCAAACAGGTCAAGGCACATGGCTTGAAAGCATCGGATGTCAGGCTCAACAAAAAGATTTTGGCAAAGATCATTAGTGAACATACCCGGGAATCAGGTGTCAGAAACCTTGACAGGGAAATTGCGGGAGTAATGAGAAGTATCGCAAGGAAGAAAGCGATGAATGAAGAATACCAGGTTTCTGTATCAGAACAGGATATCACAGATATTTTGGGACCTTACAAATTCCCCCCGGACAGATTTGCTAAAACTGAAACCCCTGGTGTAGCAATAGGACTGGCCTGGACAAGAGTAGGAGGAGATATTCTATTTATTGAGACGTCCCTCAGCAAAGGAAAAGGCAAGTTAACCCTGACAGGAAACCTTGGTGATGTCATGAAGGAATCTGCCACAACAGCTTTAAGTTACATTAAAGCCAATGCTTCCAAACTAGGTATACGTGAAGAACAACTTGCAGAAACGGACATCCATATTCATGTTCCCCAGGGAGCTATTCCGAAGGATGGACCAAGTGCAGGTATTACAATGATGACGGCCCTGGTTTCTGCTTTCTCTGGAAAGAAAATAAAGTCAAGGGTAGCCATGTCAGGAGAAATAACATTAAGGGGAAAAGTGCTGCCCGTCGGTGGTATAAAGGAAAAAGTGCTTGCAGCCAAGCGTTCAGGGATGAAGGAAATTATCCTTTGCAGGGAAAATGAAAAAGATGTCCTGAAAATAAACAAGGCATATATTAAGGATCTTAATTTCACCTTTGTCGATCGTATGGAAGAAGTACTTGAACACACCCTTGGACTTGCCAGTACATTTTAGGTTAAATACAAGTTAAATGAGACTTTTATTTGAGTACTTCGGTAATATTTTGTTGTTTTGAATACTGTGAGACTACATTATTACTTTTTTATACCAGCTTTCTTATTTAGCGTTTTTCTTAGTGGACAAGTAAAACAGGATAAGAATATTCTCATACAGTTTTCAGGGGTTGTTGTAACCGAAGATGAGTATGGAGAAATGGCACCCCTACCCTATACTACAATCGCTGTAGTTGGCAGTAGCAGGGGAACATATGCAGAAATAGACGGTTTCTTTTCAATAGTCGCTGCGACCGGAGATACCATGGAGTTCAGTAGAATCGGGTACAAGACAATTCAACATGTCATACCGGATACCCTGGAATCTAAATTTTATTCCTGGTACCAGGTCATGTCACGTGACAGTATATTATTACCTGAGGCCGTTATTTATGCATGGCCAAGCCGGGAACATTATAAGATCGAGTTTTTAGCTATGGATGTGTCGAACGAGTTGAAGAAAAGAGCCGAGGAGAACCTGGCCCAGGAAATCCTTGACAGAATGAAATCAGATGTGCCTCCCGACGGCAATGAAGCTTATGCTTTGACCAGGCAGGCATTGGTTACTGAATATACCTATTCGGGACAGTATAAACCTCAAAACATCTTCAATCCTGTAGCATGGGCACAATTTGTGAAAGCATGGAAAAGGGGCGACTTCAAGAAGAAGAAAAAGAAGATCGAATAGATCTCCATATAAATCATTAAAATAACTTCTATTATGCTCCATTGTCCTGAATGTGGAGAAACCGTTCGTGGTCGAACAGACAAGAAATTCTGTTCTGCTTATTGTCGGACCAGCTTCCACAATAAAAAAAATTCGGATTCGATTAACTATATGAGAAATGTAAACAACTTGCTCCGTAAAAACAGAAGGATCCTGTTAAAGCATAACCCTGGTGGAAAAACCAAAATTCGAAAATCACAACTCCTGAAGAATGGATTTAATTTTAACTATTTCACAAACCAGTATGTAACCATGAAAGGTAAAACCTACAGGTTTTGTTATGAACAAGGATACCTTGATTTAGAAAACGGTTACCTCGCATTGGTTCAACGTAATGATTACGTAGAATAACAACATAAGTACGAATTTGTTCGTTTGTCTAAAAGCATTAATATTTAAATCACAAATTGAAAATAAAAATGAAACATATCTATAAAATACTCCTTCTTGGCCTGGTTTCAACCAGTATATTTCTGGCTTGTTCAGGAGAAAATTCAAATAATCAAAATTCAGCAATGAACAAAGTACATCCTGCCAAGAAAGCTAAATCCGGTCAAAAAGCGGAGAATTCACATATGAATACCGGCGGACTTGAATGGTTAACATTTGAGCAGGCAGCAAAAATGAAAAATAAAGGGTCTAAAAAGTATCTGGTGGATGTATATACAGATTGGTGTGGATGGTGCAAAGTTATGGATAAGCAAACTTTTACGAACCCTGAAGTACAAGCCTTTTTGAATGAGAATTTTCATGTCATTAAATTCAATGCAGAACAGAAAGAAGCAATAGATTTCAGAGGAAAAAAATATGAATGGCTTCCGGCAGGAAGAAGAGGTGTAAACAAGCTTGCCATGGAATTACTAGGAAGCAGATTATCTTATCCAACGCTTGTTTACCTGGATGAAAACATGAATAAAATCAGGAGTTCTCCGGGTTTTAAAAAACCAGATCAGTTATTATCTGAACTTCGTGTGATCACTGGTTCATAAATAATGTTTTATATTTATTGTTTAAAGTAAACTCAATAATTCATGAAAAATTTAATGGTCCTGATGTTTATGTTCTTATTCAGTATGATAAGCTATGCACAGGAGGCAACAAGCGTCTTTCTATCGAAGATGGAAGTAGAGTGGCTGGATAAAGAAATTGTAGAATTACAAAACATCTACGAACTTATCAATAATGCGGTAAAAGAGGATGATGCAATATTAATATCACGTAATAAAACCGACATCATTAAATCTGTAACCAATCTTAGCAGTAATTCAAGGATATTTTGCAACAAGATGGACCTGGACCTGAACCGTGATGATGTTTCCAAGAACAGGTTAAGCGATACACCTTCAAACTATTATGTTGAAAAAAGAAGAAAAGATCCAAGGAGCCAGGAATTGAAGTTGAACATGAACCATTATAATAAGTTCAAATCCAACTGCGACTTGATGGCTGCCATTAAAAATGACCTGAAAGCAAGTTCTTTTGCATTACAACCGAATCATGAAAAAACCACAGGTAATCTTGAATTGATTTCCAGTTTTATCGTTTTGGCTAAGAATAACAATAAAATCATTCAGAATAATCTAACCTCTGAATAAGCATATGGCATTTGAGACAGAAGGTATCCTTCACAAGGTATTCGATACAGAAAGTAAGACAGCATCATTCCAGGCAAGGGAATTTGTAATTAAACATGAAGGCAATTATCCCCAATTCATAAAATTCCAGTTGACTCAGGATCGTTGCGACCTCATCAGCAACTTCAAAGAAGGTGATATGATCAAGGTTCATTTTGATCTCAGGGGAAGAGAATGGAATGAAAAGTATTTCACGAACCTAAATGCATGGCGGATTGAGGCTTCTCAAGCTCAACAAGTTCCTGATATCGCTTCAGAAATAAACGCTCCTGTTACCCAGGAATCAGGATTTGACACCCTGATTGAACCGGTAAAACCTGAAGGAGGACAAAATATATCAGCAGAAGACTTTGATGATCTTCCTTTCTGATATCTCAAAACGGCTCATATTAGGCTTTGTCCTGTATATTTCATTTCTCAATATTCTTGTTGCACAGACTTATCTTACAGGCGTCAGTACCAAGTGGGATGATGCATTTTTTGAATGGCAGGTTTATGCCTTTGAGAATGAAGAAGAAACAGAAGGTGAACTTCGATTAAAATGGCCATTTAAAAATGATTGGACAGAATGGGTTTTAGATATCGAAGATCAATATTTCACAATCAGGCTCAGGTACAGGAATGTCCTGGATCATTGGGAAATTAGAGGAGGTGATGTCCTCGTTGAAATGAAGCCGATCTGGTTAAACGATTATACTCAATGGCGTATATCATATAATAGCGAAAGAATTAAGTGGAAAACTCAATATCCTAATGATCTTAATTATTGGTTTTATGAGGATGATGCAAATGGATTTGCGGAGTTTTATACCATTTATCGAAATGATCCCAGGGACTGGGAGTTTAATGATCAAACCGAGAACATTCCTTTCGAAGTAAAACTGGCAATGGCCTTTATCAGTATCTATTATTCTACACCCAAATCATGAAACAGATGCAGAATCGGCTTCAATGGCATCAAGTTCAGCCAGGATCTGTTCCCCATGGCTTTTTGTAACCACTTTCTTAATAATACTTGATACTACTCCATTTTCATCAACAATCACTGTGGTTCTGTAGACACCTGTTATCTCTCTTCCCATAAACTTTTTTGGACCCCAGAGGCCAAAATCCATAATCATTTTCTTTTCAGTATCTGCCAGCAATGAATATTGAAATTCATATTTATCAATAAATTTTTGATGTTTCTTTGACTTATCCGGACTAACTCCAAATATTTTATACCCTCTTTTTTTGATATCTCTGAAAT
>JAHHJO010000564.1:0-8729 GCA_018680275.1 Bacteroidia bacterium | reverse complement strand
TTTTTAAAGGAATGGGAACTCAAATCATGCAGGAAATGGATTGCAAGATCATCGATGATCTAAGAAATTTTCTTTTTGGTTCGCCGGGAGCTGGCGGACTAGACCTTGCATCAATTAATATCTATAGAGGCAGAGACAGGGGAATAGGTAGTTACAACGATTTAAGAAATGATTTTGGACTGCCAAAAGTGAAAAAGTTTGAAGATTTTACGGCTAATCCCCATGATGTTGAGATTTTACAGGAATTATACGGGGATGTCAATAACGTTGATGCATGGGTAGGTATGTTATCCGAAAAGCATTTGAACGGAGCCATTTTTGGTCCACTTGTGATGACCATTATTGAAAAACAATTCCAGGTGCTACGCGACGGTGATCGATTCTATTTTGAAAATGATCCGGCATTCAGTAGCGAAGATATTGATGAAATAAAAAATACCTCCTTGCATGACATTATCATGCGAAATACGGATATAGAACTGATGCAGAAAGATGTGTTTTCTGCGATGCCTCATTCAGATATTCCTAACGGACCTGAAATTGTAGAAATCAATCTCGAATCTGTCGCTTATCCAAACCCTACATTTGATAAAGCCACGATTAAGATTTATGCTGATTATGCACATACCGTGTCAATGAAATGTTTCAACTACGACGGTAAACTCATTTCCGAAAAAACAGAATCCCTGCTTGAAGGAGAGAATTTCATCGACTTCAATTTCGATCCTTTGTGTCCGAGAGGATTGTACAATGTTTTAATTGAATCAGGTTCTTCCTATAGTGTTGTAAAATTGATCAAGGAATAGGATCATTTCATTTTGTAGTCTGCTACTGTACTTTTCTTTTTCTCTTCACAACTGATTTTCTTATTTTGTAAGATAACCTGACCAAAATGTTAAGAAGATCCTTCTTTAGTAAACTATCTGCCATAGCTGCAACTTCCTTAATATCAAGCACTTGCAAAGCTGGCTCTGTATCTGAAAAATTTCCTTTGCCCTTCATTATTTCAACATGGAATAACCAGGCAGCAAATAAAACAGCTGTTGATTTTCTGACTGAAAATCCAGGTGATATACTTTCCTCAATTGAAAAGGGAATCAATTATGCTGAATCCGACCCTCTGAATTCTACGGTCGGGTATGGTGGAATGCCTGATAGTGAAGGAAATGTGACACTGGATTCCTGTATTATGAATCATAATGGAGAAGCTGGGGCAGTCACTTATTTAAAGAATATCAAACATCCTGTGTCCGTAGCCAGGAAGGTGATGGAGAATACACCACATGTCACACTCTCAGGCGAAGGCGCCTTGAAATTTGCTTTGGAACAGGGGTTTAAAACAGAGGAACTTCTTACTGAAAAATCAAGAAAAGCGTATAAAAAATGGCTGGAAAAAGCCGAATATTCTCCCAAGGTCAATATAGAAAGACACGATACAATTGGTATGTTAGGGATAGATGCACAAAGCCGCATCTCCGGTGCCTGTTCTACCAGCGGACTTGCATTTAAAAAACCGGGTAGGGTAGGAGATTCGCCTGTTATAGGATCAGGCCTTTTTGTAGATAACCAGGTTGGTGCTGCGACAGCTACAGGCCTTGGAGAAGTGATACTTGAGAATTGTTCTACGTTCCTTGTCGTTGAATTCATGAGACAAGGATTTTCTCCGCAAGATGCCTGTGAAAAAGCCGTGAAACGGATAGCTGAAAGAAATGATGTTGAAAATACACAGGTTGCGCTGGTAGCCATCAATAAAAATGGAGAATATGGTGCTTTTAGCATCCAGAAAGGATTCCAATTCACTATTTCAAGCCTGAAAGAGACTAAATTAATTGACTCGGAATCATATTTTAGTTAATCTTAATATGTGATTTTATCGTTTTATTTATACAAACTTGGCATTAGATTTGCTTTTAGACCTACGAACGAATGTCTATTCCGAGGATTAGGCGCATTTACAATGTTATAATAACGAAATTTACATGTCAGGAATTAATAGTGTAATTGTAGACAAACAGAGCATTTTCAGAGCTGGCCTGAGGGCCTATTTTGAGGGTGTCCAGTCTCTTCCATTGAAGGTCACAGGAGAAGAAAGTACGGCTGAAGGCTTATTATTATTTCTCCACAAAAACCTTGATACAGATTTAATTTTTCTGGATTTGAATCTCCCCGATCAGGATGGGCTTGAACTCATTCCTGAGATTAGAAAACAATTCCGAAACATAAAGATCTTCGTCCTCACATCTTATTCAGATTATAAATTTGTTGGTCAGGCGCTTAAGAACGGTGCTGATGGTTACATACTTAAATCCAACGAACCAGAAGAACTTTTAACAGGTATAGAGGAAATAATGTCCGGTCATACCTTTATTGCAAAAGGCCTGCATATCACTCCTCCAAATGGTAAGAGGCTGACAAGTGGCAAAAAATCAATTTACGAAGACAGGTTTGTAATCAAACAGAAACTTACCAATCGTGAACACGAAGTATTGGAATTGATTACACAGGCAAAAAATAATAAAGAAATCGCTAAAGAACTCTATATCAGTGATCAGACGGTAGGAGTTCATCGAAAGAATATCATGCGAAAGCTTGGTGTTCGAAATACGATAAATCTGATAAAATTCGCGTTGGAGAACCAACTCGTCTGATAAGAAGCATCTCCCCCCGCTTTAATCATTCTTTCCACATATTCTGAACGTAGGAACTGATTTTACATTTTTATTTGGCTCCGGCCAAAAACCGATTACATATGACAAATTTGAATACTTTCAGGAATGTCGGAATATTGAGAACAGCAGCTTTGGTTAAGTTGTTTTTGCTGTTGTTTTTATTCAGCAACCAGGTATATGGACAATGTCCTGAATCCCTTGGCTGTAATGATAATGTCCAGATTTCACTGGATTATGATTGTTATGCTGAAATTCATCCTGACTTAATTCTTGAAGATGAGAGAGATAATTGCCCGTATATGGTAACTATCCTTGACCTTAACGATCAGATTATGGCCGAAACCCAGGTTCATCCGGGAACAGGCGATTTTATTTATCCGTCAATTGACGGTGCATTCGTTGGTTCGGTATGGAAGGCCTCTGTATCTATTATTGATAGTTATGGAATTAAGAATTCATGCTGGGGATACTTTACCGTTGAAGATAAATTACCTCCGACGATCACATGCATTGAAGATTTTACTGTTGAATGTTCCGAAGATCTGTCAGAATTATACAGTTCTGAAAGCACATTGGATTATTGCAGTGATATAAACCCTGCAGATCTGGATTATGATGGATTGCCTTCAACAAAGACCATCTGCCTAAATACAACAGATACAGCAAACCCATGGGAAATCGTCGAATCAGTTTTGATTTCCGGTCCTGTCACCGGAAGTGGCACAGGCTTGTTAAGTCCTGCCACAGGATCAGGAACAATGACTATAGGACACTATACCTATAGATTTGGAATAAACCCTGTTACCGGGCAGATTGAGAATAGTGAATTGATTGGCGTACAGGCTAAAAAGAACCTTTTAAAGAATAAGATATTCCTTACAGTAGATAGCTCAAACGACTTGTCAGATGGAGTTTGCGTAGAAGTGAAAACAACATCCTTCTATAATTTCCAGTCTATTGATAATTGTGATCCAAGTACTGAAGTGATTATAACAAGTGATGATATTGAAGATTTGCAATGTGGAGAATCAGGTGTTATAACAGCACGAAGGGATATAGAATATATTACAAAAGACAATGCAGGCTTAAGCCCGCAACCATGTGATTTTTCAATATATTTTGAAAAGAAATCCTTGTCAGAACTGGATTTCCCTGATAATATAATCTTTGACTGTGACGAAGATATCATTTTCGATGATGACGGAAACCTTGATCTGGGACCACATGTGGCAGGATGGCCGCTGCTGGACGGGGATCCACTCACAGAAGACAATAACCTGTGTAGAATAAATGTCACGTTTGAAGATGATACATTCAGTATTTGCGGAGTCAACACTTTAAAAATATTGAGGAGATGGACGGCCCTTGACTGGTGCGCAGGAGAATATACACATGCATACCAATCAATCAAAGTTCATGATGAAAATGCACCTTCGTTTACTTGTCCTGATGGTTATTTGATCTTTGAAGCTGATGGAGACTGTACTGCAGATATAATTTTCAAACCATTGGATCAAAGTGATACAACTGGTGTGGAATCATTCAGGGAATGTTCAAGTTTTACAGTCAATGTAGAGTACCTGGATGCTGACGGAAAATATAAAAACGCGAGTGGTATAGGTAATAATATGTTTGCCGTCAACAACCTGGGATATGGATACCATACGATCAGGTACAGCTTTACAGATGAATGTGGAAATAGTGATTACTGCACTTTTGAAGTAAGAGTTATTGATGATGCTGCTCCGATCCCTGTATGCGACCAGTATACAGCAGTAGTTTTGGCAGATAATGGCTGGGCAAGAGCCTATACACAGACTTTTGATGATGGCTCATACGATGATTGCGGTGGACCAGTGACATTCCAGGTAAGAAGACCGGATCTCCACTGTGCACCATATGATTCACTATACAATATATTTGGAGAATTCATAGGTGTTCAGGATACAATGTATAATGATTATGTAGAATTCTGTTGTGATGATGCAGGACAAACAGTAGATGTTATTCTGAAAGTGACAGATGCAGGAGGAAGATATAATACATGCCTTGTAAAGGTTCAAGTCCAGGATAAGACACCTTATAATATTGTCAGTTGTCCACAGAAGATATGGAATCTTGATTGTTACGAAAACCTCGATTCTACAAAATTGGGAATTCCAGTTGTTGAGGATAATTGCTCATCAGGAAACTTGTTCCTGGTTGATTCGGGAGACTTCGATTCTGCATGCGGCCAGGGGACAATAACAAGGAGATGGTATATGACAGTGAATGGCTCAGACCTCGAACTTGAAGAGTGTCGTCAGACGATTAATATATTCAACCAGGACAGGCTGACACATAATGATTTTGATTGGCCAGCAGCGGTAAGAACAGATGCTGATTGTTCCAATTGGGATACTGATCTTGGTGATACAGTTAGATATAAGGGTGTACCTGTCAATGAAGCTCAATTATGTGGATTGCTTGCCTATTCCTATAGTGATAAAGTCTTCCAGAATGTAGAGGGATACTGTCTCAAAATAATAAGAACATGGACGGTTGTCGACTGGTGTGTCTATGATCCAAATGATAATGCCTTTGAAGGTATATGGTCTGATACACAAATCATTAAAATATCCTCCACTGAAGGACCTGAGTTGAGTCATTGCAGCCAGGATACAATTTTGTATGCTCTTGACAATACCTGTAGTGCGAGTATATCTTTACAAGCACCTTCAGCATTCGACAATTGCTTTAATGAAGCTGTACCGCGGGCACTTATTCAATATGAAATGACAGATGTCCTGTCAGGTGCGATTGTAACTTCAGGAAACGGAAATTTTCCAAATACAGTTCTTGATCTTGGTCATTACAGAATTACATGGACTGCAACAGGTTCATGCGGAACAGAATCAAGATGCAGTTCTGATATATTGGTCATTGACGGTAAGGCGCCACAACCTTATTGTAAGTCAGGAATTACGACCGTACTCATGCCGGCAGGGGCAAACGGTGAGGATCCTTATGTAGAAATCTGGGCTTCGGATTTTGATCTGAACAGTACAGATAACTGTGATCCTGTTCTACAGTTTTCTTTCGAACCGGACCTGATTGTTCCTAACAAAAGATTTACATGTGATGAACTCGGACTTCAATCCCTGAATGTCTGGGTAATAGATGATGCATTCAACAAAGATTTCTGTCACACTGCGATAAATATCCAGGCCAATAATGACATTTGTCCACAGGATACGATGACCGGAATGATGATCGCAGGGCACATAGGTACTGAAATGTCAGAAATGGTAGAGAATATTGAAGTCAGCCTTCAGAAGATGAGTAATGCACAGATGAATTATCATTATACCGATGAAGAAGGTGAATTTGCATTCGGAGATATGCTGGCGCATGACAACTATACAATTCGACCAAGCCTTGACGTGGATTACCTCAATGGTGTCTCAACACTTGACCTGATTTTAATTCAAAGACATATACTTGGGATAGAGTCTCTTGATTCTCCATATAAACTGATCGCAGCAGATGTGAATAGCAATGCGGATATCAGTGCTATTGACCTGATCGAATTGAGAAAGCTGATTCTTGGAATCTATGAAGAATTACCACAAAACAGCAGTTGGCGGTTTGTTGACAAATCACAGCAGTTTACAGATCCACATCATCCATGGCCATTTAAAGAAGATATTTCAATTAATGATCTTTCAGGTGATATGATGAATAATGATTTTGTTGCGGTCAAGATAGGTGATGTCAATGGATCTTTGATCCTGAACCAAAAGGATAATAATATTACTTCAAGATCTGATGAAAAGATAGAATTGAGTTATGACATTCTTGAATTAACCAAGAACTCTGAATTCCTAATACCTTTTTACCTGGATACAGAGAAAGAAGTAAACGGCATCCAGTTTGGCTTGCAATTCTTTGACGAAGTTGAAATTTTGGGCCTTGAATCAGGAAAAATGGATCTGTCAGTAGTCAACTATCTTATTACTGATAATGGTATCAATATTTCCTGGAATGACATGGAGAGTATACATGCTAAAAAGGATGAAGCATTATTTTACCTGACTGTGGCTTCTTCCGGGTATACAAAAGTTTCTGACTTTGAGTTAAGCGGTAAATTAAGGAACGAACTATACTCTTCAGATATGGATGTGCATCAGTTGAGATTAACGAATGGTTCACAGGATACCGAGAACAGGTTGTATCAAAATACACCAAACCCATTCAGTACAGAGACCCAGATTCAATTCGAATTGTCGAAAGCCATGAATGTCAGGGTTACGATAATGGATGCAAGTGGCCAATTGGTCAAATCCTATGATGGTCATTTTGAAAAAGGTGAAAATGCGGTCACTGTGACCGGTTCGGATTTAAACGGGAACGGAATATATTATTTCAATCTTGAGACGGAAGCGTTCTCTGCGACTAAAAAAATGATACTGATAGAATAAGAATAAATAAGATTGTTTTAATCAACTTAACCTTTAGGGAGTCTTTTCATCAGTTCAGGAAGACTCCCTTTTTCACAATTACAGGGATATATTCGTTATGATTCTATAGGTCAATTTACAGCTATTTATAAATCATATAAAAGTGATTATTACAAACATTATGATCTAGATATTTATAACTTTGCATCTTATTTCAAAATCCATAAAATGATAAAACGCCTTAGTTTATTTTTTATCATGATGTTGATCGCAACAATCAGCTATCAACAAGATCCATTAATGCTATCTTTCTCAAGTGCACAGGCTCCCAACCAGGGACAAACCTTTGATGTGGACGTGCGGGTAGCAGACTTTGATAATCTCCTGAGCGCACAGTTATTTGTGTTGTGGGATTCCACAGTTTTGGAGATCGATACAATTCCATTTATTTCAACCGATCTGGCTGACTTCAATAATTCGGCACTGACCTTACCTGAACAAACAGCAAGTATGGTCAAGGGAAGACTCAGGATGAGCTGGTTTGCTTTTGACCTTGTACCAAAAAGTTTACCGGACGACCACCTCCTTTTTACAATGAGGTTTAATACCCTGGGTGCTCCGTGTGATACAACTTCAATTTCAATTGGAGATATACCTTCAGTTCAGATTGAAGTCATCGATGAAAATTTTGACAATATAGGCGCAGTCGCTGATCCAATGCCAGTAATGGTACCTGGGACAGATTGCGGTGGTGGTACCGGGAATCAGGATGGTGTAGGATTGATCTTTGATGATTACACTACCGGTGTCGGTACCAATATATGTATCCCGATGACTGTAAATGGTTTTGATACGATTGAAACATTCCAGGGCAGTGTGATGTGGGATCCTGATGTGATTAACTTTACCGGTGTTCAGAATCTGAATCTGCCGGGATGGACACAAGGATTATTCGGATTGGGTAATACTGATACAGGCGTACTGACATTTTTATGGTTTGACCAGACAGGAACAACCCCAGTGACGCATCCTGATGGTGAAACGATATTCGAGATTTGTTTTGATGCCGTCGGGGCTGCCGGAGAATCATCTGTGGTCAAAGCTTTTGACGGACCAACCAATATCCAGGCTTCAAGCCCGGCACCAGTAGGTGTCAGGGACCATTATACCGAAGATGGTAGTATCACTATTGTAACTGATACCAGTGATCTGTTTTCGATGACCGCTGAAAATACAGGTGGAGATATGGGAAGTTTGGTTTGTGTGGATTTTACTACTGATAATTTCATAGATATTTCTGCGATTCAATTGAATATGCAGTGGGACTCCACCATACTATCATATAATAGTGTGACAAACCTGAACCAGGACATGCAAATATTTGAGACTTATTTCAACCAGGTCAATGGTGGTGTAATGAGGTTCAGTTGGAATACACCGGATACCGGTGGTCAGGATTTGCCAGATGGTACCCTCGTTTATACACTATGTTTTGATGTCATAGGAGATTGTGAAGAATCTACGCCAATAGAGTTTGTAGATTTTGGAGGTGTGAATATTGAGATCATTGATGGAAATACTCAATCAATACCTTACGATATGAATAACGGTAGTGTTACCG
>JAHHJO010000471.1:0-9158 GCA_018680275.1 Bacteroidia bacterium | reverse complement strand
GTACTCACAAATTTGATAGGTTTACCAACGGTATATTTCACTGAAAGCGCTGCACCACCTCTGGTATCGCCATCCAGCTTAGTAAGCACTACCCCATCATAATCAATACGTTCATTAAAAGCAGCTGCTGTATTTACTGCATCCTGCCCAGTCATGGAGTCTACAACAAACAAGGTTTCTGTCGGTGTGATAGTGTTTTTTATACCTTCTATCTCATCCATCATTTCTTCATCAACGGACAAACGGCCTGCTGTATCTACAATGACGACACTATAATTATTCTGCCTGGCATGTACAACTGCGTTTCCTGCAATATCGACTGGATTCAGATTGCCTTCTTCCTTGTAAATGTCTACACCAACCTGTTCTGCAATAACGCCCAACTGATTGATGGCGGCTGGCCTGTAGACGTCACAGGCGGCAACAAGAACCTTGTGTTGTTTTTTTTCTTTAAGATGTTTTGCAAGCTTGCCTGTAAATGTTGTTTTACCGCTACCTTGAAGTCCGGCGATAAGAATTACACCTGGTTTCCCTTTGGCATTGATTCCAACGGATTGCCCTCCCATCAGTTCGATCATCTCGTCCATGACGATCTTGACCATTAATTCTCCCGGTTTGACAGATTTCAGGACATTCCTTGTTCCCATGGCTTCATCCTTTACCTTGTCGGTAAATTCCTTTGCAATCTTGTAGTTCACATCAGCAGCTACCAATGCTCTCCTTATTTCTTTGATGGATTGCGCAATATTTATCTCCGAGAGTTTACCTTGTCCTGATAGACCCTTAAACGCCGAATCGAGCTTTTCACTTAAAGTATCAAACATGTTTGTCTTTTTCTATTTGCTGCAAAAATATAATAATGGAAGCATATTGGTATCCTGATTATTTGAATTCCATTTAAATTTCACAGGATAAATAAATATGACTGTAAAAAGCCTTCCTTAATCTAGTTCTATAATATTTCTAATGAATTAATACGTTAAGAATAGATGAAAAGTTTAAAAGTTATTCATATTACTAATTTATTTAATATGTTTTTATTGGTTAAATTGCATTGATGAAGCTCTATTTCTACATATTGCTCCTGTTCTTTATAAGCAAACCTGCTGGTGATTCAGCCTTTGTGCTTGATTCAAAACCGGAACCCGGTAAAATCATTGACATATATGACGGAGTTCCGGTGTATTATAATGGTGATATGAATAATGTCTTTGGCAGGAATACAACAATGGACGGGTATAATCTAGGGCTTAAGTATCAATGCATAGAATATGTCAAGAGGTATTATTACTATCGTAAGGATCATAAAATGAATGATCCTTATGGTCATGCCAAGGATTTCTACGATAAAAGTCTGGATGACAGGAAGTATAACAAGAAAAGAGGACTATACCAGTTTGCCAATGGTTCTGAATACAGGCCAATTGCCGGGGATATCCTCGTATTTGATGCCGACTGGGAGAATCCTTTTGGTCATATAGGAATTGTGACTAAATCCGAAGGGCATCATCTCGAAATAATTCAGCAGAATGTTGGTGAGCAAACACGTGCTCATTATCGAATCTACAAAGCGGACGACCTTTATTATATTAATGATGGCCATATTCTCGGCTGGCTCAGAAAAGGATAGGAATTATGAAAACCCGACTTATATACCAGGGGAAAAGTGGAAAAAATCATTTTGATAAAGCCGAAGACATGTATTTGTCAAGAATAAAAAAATATATAAGCTTTGACATACAGCAACTTCAACCTTTAAAGCTGTCCAATGCTTTGTCTGTTGAAGAGATCAGGAAGAAAGAAGAGGAATACTTTTTGAAAAAACTGCCGACGGATTCTTTAATTATCCTTCTTGACGAGAAGGGAAAATCATATAATTCAAGCTCTTTCTCAAAATTCCTCGATAAAATGACCAGTTTCCAAAGTAAGAAAATAATTTTCGTAATTGGCGGCGCTTTTGGATTTTCTAATTCAATGAAGCAGAGAGCAGACCATATTGTACGCTTGTCTGATATGACGATGGCACATCATCTGGCAAGAATTGTATTTTTAGAACAACTTTACAGAGCATTTACAATAATAAAGGGCGAACCTTATCATAACGCTTAACCATGTCCATAACACTTGCATTGTGTATCATAACAGGGATTATTTCATTCCAGGGATTCAATAATCCAAACATTGTTAACAGCCTGAAACACTACCCTGTTGCAGAGCATCAAAACAAGGAGTATTACAGGATGTTAAGCTCAGGTTTTGTGCATGGTGGATGGATGCATTTACTTATAAACCTGTTTGTGTTATATCAATTCGGGCCTATCGTAGAGAAAGTTTACGGACAGGTATTTGGTGAAATTACAGGACCGATCATGTACCTCTTCATGTATCTTGCGACTATAGTAGTTGCTGATTTACCAACATTTTTCAGGCATAGGAATAATCCTGCCTATGCAGCAGTTGGTGCTTCGGGTGCGGTATCCGGTGTGGTATTCATATACATCCTTTTCTTTCCCTGGGCTCAACTATCCCTTTACGGGATCATACCGTTCAGAGCTATTGTAGGCGGTGTGGCCTACCTCATATATTCTTCATGGGCCAGTAAAAATCGTCAGGATGGGATTGATCATAGTGCGCACTTCTACGGCGCAGTATTTGGAATGCTTCTCACAATTGCATTTAAACCATCCTTATTATCTCACTTTATCAATGAACTAACCTCTGGTTTTCCATTTTAGGATTCATCAAGAAATGGATACCTGTAATCTTTTGGTGCGACAAAGTTCTCCTTGATCGTTCTAGGTGACACCCATCTGTAAAGATTCAATATGGACCCTGCTTTATCATTGGTTCCGGATGCTCTCGCTCCTCCAAATGGCTGTTGACCAACAACTGCACCAGTAGGTTTATCATTGATATAGAAATTTCCGGCTGAATTCCTGAGTCTTTTAACGACTTGTCCAAGAATGTATCTGTCCTGGGCAAAGATTGACCCCGTTAAAGAATATGGTGAAGTCTCATCCAGGATATCCATGGTTTTTTCGAAGTCTGCATCATTATAGACATAAATGGTCAGTATGGGGCCAAATATTTCCTCACACATGGTTACATAATTCGCTTTCTTGGCCTGGATCACAGTTGGTTCAATGAAATATCCCTGTGATTTGTCATAACCACCACCAATCAGGATATTTGCGTCTTTGGACTTTTGTGCCTTGTCAATATATGAAGTGATCTTATCAAACGCTTTTTCATCAATGACAGCATTGATAAAATTCTCAAAATCTTCGGTAGGACCCATTTTCATGGATTTCAGGTCTTTAGTCAGTCCTTTTTTAACCTGGGCCCAAAGAGACTTAGGAATATACGCTCGTGATGCTGCAGAGCATTTTTGTCCCTGGAACTCAAATGCGCCCCTTGTTAATGCAGTAGCAACCTGGTCTGCATTTGCACTGGGATGAGCCAGAACGAAATCCTTTCCTCCTGTTTCTCCTACGATTCTGGGATAACTCTTGTATTTGGAGATGTTATTTCCGATGGTGGACCAGAGATAATTAAATACACCAGTACTGCCTGTAAAGTGCAAACCTCCAAAATCTGTATGATTAAAAATGACGTCGCCAGCTGTAGGTCCATCAACAAATACAAGGTTGATTACGCCAGCAGGTAATCCTGCTTCTTCAAGTATCTCCAGGATCAAGGAAGCACTGTAGATTTGACTGTTGGCTGGTTTCCAGACAACTGTATTTCCCATCAAAGCGGGTGCTCCCGGCAAGTTTCCTGCAATTGCTGTGAAGTTAAATGGTGTCAATGCAAATATAAAACCTTCAAGAGGTCTGTATTCAAGGCGGTTCCAGACACCGGGACTGCTGTTAGGTTGTTGGGAATAAATTTCGGTCATGTATTGAACATTAAACCTCATGAAATCAACGAGTTCACAGACAGCATCAATCTCAGCCTGCCATATATTTTTGGATTGGCATAACATCGTGGCAGCATTCATTTTAGCGCGGTAAGGTCCCGCAATAAGATCTGCTGCTTTCAGGAATATTGCCGCGCGGTCTTGCCACGGCATATTAGACCAGGCTTCCTTTGCCTCCATGGCTGCATTGATAGCATCTTTTACATGGCTTTTGTTACCCCTTGAAAATTTGCCTATAACATGTTTGATATCATGCGGTGGTGCAATTTTCGATTTTCTTCCAGTGAAGATTTTCTCTCCTCCAATGGTCATTGGAATATCCTTCACTTCTGAGCGCAATGCTTCAAGTGCTTCTTTGACTTTTTTCTTTTCAGCACTGCCTGGTTCATAATTAAGACAAGGTTCGTTCTTTGCTTCAGGAACTCTAAAAATACCGTTTGACATATTTCTTTATTTATAAAATTTATTCTTTAAATCGTTATTGATCAGTTCGGGAACGAAGGCACTCACATCGCCTTTCCCTTTGATTATCTCTCTGACTATAGTACTTGAAATGTGGCTCAAAGAAGGATGTGAAATCAGGAATACCGTTTCGATACCTTCACCAATAATATTATTTAGCTGGGAGATTGTTTTTTCATAATCAAAATCAGAGGAGTTTCTTAATCCCCTTAACAGGAAGTTTGCTTTTACTTCCCGGGCATAATTGACAGTCAGTCCTTTGTATGTTGAGACTTCTATTTTATCATTATCCGCAAAGACTCCCTGTAGCCAGGCCATTCTCTGTTCAATAGTAAACAGGTATTTTTTTTGATCATTTTCTCCGATAGCTACAATAATCTTGTCAAAAAGCGGTTCCGCACGCTTAAGGATATCGAGGTGACCTACGGTTATAGGATCAAAAGAACCGGGAAAGAGAGCTATTTTCATCTGCTTTTAAAAATCAGGCGCAAAGATAGTTACATTTTACTTGCGATCTTTTTAATTTTCAACAGTTTTTAAATTTCCTTGTTCATGCATATTTAATGATTAAGATCATACACATACCATTTTTCTTATTTGCTATTACTTTATTCTTGTCTTGTAATGAAGAACCAGGAAATGAAGCTTCATCAAGTACAGAAAAACTCTATTTCAAGGATTATGTAAGCCCTGAATACAAATGGGGCTATGTTAATTTGGAAGGCGCTCCTGTAATTAAACCGATTTATGATGATGCCAGGGATTTTAGCTTTGGAAGAGCTGCAGTAAACCTGAACGGGAAATGGGGATTTATTGATAAAGATGGCCAGCTCGTGCTCGAACATCTTTATATGGATGTCATTGACTTTTCAGAAGATCGTGCATTTGTGAAAGACTTCAATTCAAAATGGTTCTTAATCGATCTGGATGGAAAAGTAATTCAGACACTGGATTTCGAGGCGTTTAATAAATTTAAATTTGGCATGGCCCCTGTGTCTGTTTCCGGTCAATGGACAATCATAGATCGCTTCGGGGAGCCAATTATAAATGAGAAATATGACATTATTTCTATCATGGACTCCACGCATTATATTTATAAATTCAAAGATCAATGGGGGATCAGGACAATTGATAAGAAGGATGTTTTGGAAAGGAAGTATGATCGAATAAATATTATAAGCAGTGATTTGGCCAAATTAAAATCGAAGAGCAAATATATATTGTATGACAAATCTGTAAATGCGTTTTCAAAAGCCTTTGACAAGATCATTTCAACTGATAAGGGAGAAACACATTATGTGATTTCAGGCAATTCTGCATACTGGATGGATAAAACTTTCAATCTGACAAAAGCCCCTTTCTTTGAAAAAGTCAGAGCTCTCGAATATGACAGATGGAAATTCAAGCAGGATGATAAATGGGGTCTGATGGACAGTTCAGGAAAAATAATCGTTTCACCACGGTTTGACCTGGTAAACAAATACTATTCAAAACGGGCTGCGTTTTCCGAAGATGATAAGTGGGGATATCTCGATTTGAACGGAAATATTGTCATGGATCCTGTCCTGGGATTAGGCTGGGATTTCCGGAATAATAGATGCAGGATTATTACAGGCAACGGGTTTGGACTAATTGATACTTCATTTAATCTGATTATCAAAGACAAATACAGGGAATTAAGAGATTTTTATGGAAATCGTGCCCGGTTCCAGAATATATAGGAATTGGTTCGTTTTGTAATTAACCAGGTATTTACCTCTCTTTTTGGATGAAAGTCATTTATACAATTGTCATATATTTGCGCAAAATTTTCTTTACATATGAATTTTGATCTAATAGTATTAGGAAGCGGCCCGGGAGGCTATGTTGCAGCGATCAGAGCATCGCAGTTAGGTATGAAGGTAGCTATTGTCGAACGTGAAAACCTGGGCGGAATTTGCCTTAACTGGGGATGTATACCTACTAAAGCCCTGCTCAAATCAGCCCAGGTATTTGATTATATCAATCATTCAGAAGATTATGGTATTACGGTCGGAAATTCAAAAGTCAATTTCGACAAAATGATCGCCAGGTCCAGAGGGGTTGCTGATGGTATGAGTAAAGGCATACAATTCCTTATGAAAAAGAATAAGATTACCGTCTTGGATGGTGAAGGTAAACTGGCAAGAGGCAGGAAACTGGTAGTCACTGATGCAAAAGGATCAAAGAAAGAATATTCAGCAGAGCATATTATTGTAGCAACCGGAGGACGTTCAAAGGCATTGCCTAATATTCCTATCGATGGAGAAAAAGTTATCGGTTACCGAAAGGCGATGACACTAAATAAGCAGCCCAAGAGGATGGTTGTTATTGGTGCTGGTGCTATAGGTGTCGAATTTGCTTATTTCTACAATTCCATAGGTACAGAAGTTACGATTGTTGAATTCCTTGAACAAGGTCTTTTACCAAGAGAAGATAAAGATGTTTCAAAGGAGTTGGGTAAGGTGTTTAAGAAATATGGAATAAATGTCCAAGGAAACACCAGCGTTGAAAAAGTGGATACAAGTGGCAAGAATATCAAGGTAACTCTGAAAAACAGGAAAAAAGGTGAAGAGGAAGTTATTGAATGTGATGTGGTACTTAGTGCGACAGGTGTAATGCCGAATACTGAAAATATAGGCCTTGAAATGCTGGGCGTTGAAACAGAAAAGTCCGGGCACATCAAGGTAGATGAATTCTGCAGAACCAATGTGGCAGGAATATATGCTATCGGTGATGTATTGTCTACTCCTGCTCTTGCACATGTTGCAAGTGCTGAAGGGATACTTTGTGTGGAGAAGATCAAAGGAATGAATGTACATCCGATTGATTATAATATTATCCCAAGTTGCACCTACTGTATTCCTGAAGTAGCAAGTGTCGGGTTGACCGAAGCACAGGCCAAGGAACAAGGCTATGAATTAAAAGTGGGCAAATTTCCGTTTTCCGCCTCCGGAAAAGCGAGTGCATCTGGTGCTAAGGAGGGATTTGTCAAGGTTTTATATGATGCCAAATACGGTGAACTTCTTGGCGGACACATGATAGGTAGTAATGTCACAGAAATGATTGCAGAACTGGTAGCTGCCAAAAATCTGGAAACAACAGGACATGAGTTACTGAAAGCAATTCATCCGCATCCTACTATGAGTGAAGCCGTCATGGAAGCAACCGCTGCTGCTTATGATGAAGTAATTCATTTATAACTATTTTCCAGGGAAACTATATAAATCAGTAGATCGGAAATTCCTTTAGACTGAATCCACCGAAGATGCCCAGCCCGTTTTCTATATTGGAATAAATATCAACAGGCTGTGTTAATGATGTCACCTTGATGTCAGTTTGTTTATAAAGCTCATACGTTCGAAGGTATTCAAACAAATCTTTAGAAACAGCCATTACTTTCAAGTTGAACCTGGGATTTATTGATGGGTTCTGGTTGGTGTTTTCATGACCATTCTTGGTAATTATTTCATTTCCCAGCGTGAGTTTCGTGGTATATACCGTACCATCAAATTCAGAGTCGGATATAAACAAGAGTGAATTAAGTGACTTGAGATTTTCTTCCTGGTTTTCAAGTTCAAGTTCTAAAGGTAAAGTTGCTGCTACATAACTTTCGCCTTCCGGATCTTCAATATTTTCCTCGTATATGTTTTCCACTATTTCCCACACATAAAAATTTTCTTCTTCAGGATTGTCCTCTATCTCTATGTCAATTTCTATTGTTTCATTGCCTTCCTCATCAAGGGCGTCTTTCTTTATGACATCAACTTGTATGACGGATGGCAAATAGGTTCTGGCAGTAGCGACCTCATCTTCTGCTGTTGTAACTTCCATTTCATAACTGTGCCCTTCAGTGGGGTTCAGGGATCTTCCATAATGACCATCTCCGATGTTTTTCAGAAAGAAAGCCTGTCCTGTATTTAAACTTGTGATCTTGACAGTTGCTTGATTGATATACTGAAAATCAGAGTTGTCAAAGATTGATTTGCTATAGCTGAGATTTACATTCCAGGATGAATCGGGACTTATGATTGAGTTGATTACTATTTGCTTTTGAGAGTCCGTACTTTCAATATTTATGGTCTCTTCACAGGCAAATAAAGAGAACAAAAAGAGTATGTAAACAAAATGTTTCATTGGTCGTATTAGCTAAAATACGGCTTATTTAAAACTAATACAAATAGCTACCTATTTTACCAGGAGTACTTCACATTTAATTTTGGAATAACCGGGTAAATCGAAATTTTTCTGAAGCCATCAAAATCCTGGGTTACAGGATCCTGGAATAAGTACACATAGAATGGATTCAGGCGATTATAAATATTGTAGACTCCGATGCTGTATTCCAGGGACGCGCCTGATTTGAGCTTTTTCTTGTTTTTATAAATTAAATCAAGATGATGAAAATCCGGTACTCTTACATTATTTCTCGAAATTGGAACAAGCCTGGGTGTACCATCAGGACCAAGGATTTCTATTGTGGCCAGAGTGAATGCATTTCCAGTACCAAATGCGAAACCCATCATGATTTTCTGGTTTTTTGTAAATGACCATGTCAATTGACTGGACACATTATGCCTTCTGTCATACCTGTAGGGAAAGGATTCTCCATCATTCAAATCTGTAAATTTCCGCTGTGAACGAGATAAAGTATACGCATTTGACCATGTCAATTTATCCGTTTCGAAGCCGAAGGAGAATTCAATACCATATGACCATCCTTTGCCAATACTAACCCGATCTTCCCAGTTGGTATTAT
>JAHHJO010000126.1:0-2443 GCA_018680275.1 Bacteroidia bacterium | reverse complement strand
AGAGTACGATGAGAATGGAAATACGGTCTATGCTGTAAGCAAATACAAAGCATCAGATATTCAAGAATGGAATTTTGAATATGAAGAATCAAACAGCTACAATATGGACAATCAGTTATTACAATCTACCCGCAAAGAGATCTATATAGATAGCCTTGATACCTGGGAAAGGGTTGTTGATATCAAACATTATTATAATGATCAGGGCTATATAGAAGAAACTGAAACCAGCATCACAATTCTCGAGCCAGACCAGACAATTAATCAAATCGACTACAGTTGGGTCAATGAATATTCATTTTACTGTAATGACCTGCGCAAAGAAAGAATAGAATATCTTGATTCTGAATATCATTGGCGATATAAATATGGTTATAAAAAAACAGCTGATTGCCGGGATATAATTGAGTCTGAGCTAATTGTTTATCCAAATCCTGCTACAGACTTCATCCTCATTCAAGCACCTGAGTTTGAGGATTCAGACTATATGATTGACATATATAATAGTCAGGGTCAAGTGGTATTTACAAAAGCCTTTCAAAACAACAGCAGCTTTCATCATTTGGATATAAGCCCACTGAATACTGGAATCTATTTCATCAGCATCATTTCAAATAATGGCAATGAAATATCTAGTGCCCGGATTTATAAGAATTAGGATATTTATTTCATAGAACTGTATAGAATACCTTCAAAGTTTAATATTTTCACCCGTTTACTAGAAATGAAACTGAAAGCATGAAACTCGTCGCCGGAATCGATATCGGAGGTACAAAAACCAAGATTGGTCTTGTCAACCAGGAAGGTCATTGCCTGGAACATACTTTTTTCCGAACCAGGGAATACCCGGATCTGGATAAATATCTGGACAGACTGGTGCATGAAGTGAGTGAATTGAAAAAAAAGTTTCCGGATGAGGTAGATCTGTTGGGTTTTGGAATTGGTGCACCTAATGCTTCGAGTCGAAACGGAACCATTGTCAGTGCCTCCAACCTTGCATGGAAAGGTGTCGTTCCAATTCTTGACAAATTAAAGGAAAGAACAGATACACCCTTGAAAATAATGAATGATGCCAGTGCCGCAGCATTGGGTGAAATGTTGTTTGGAGCGGCAAAAGGTATGCAGGACTTTATTGTGATCACATTAGGTACAGGATTTGGTTCAGGTATTGTAGCAAACGGAAAACTCATTGATGGTTTTGACGGTTTTGCAGGTGAACTGGGGCATATTGACATGACCCTGGGTGATGGCCGACTCACAGGATTAGGAGTCCGTGGAGGCCTCGAAGCATATGTCTCTGCGACAGGCTTAAAACGTACCATTATGTATATGCAAAGCAAATACATGGAAGAAAGCAGGTTCAGAGGCATCGCATATAATGATTTACACGGAGAAGAGATAACCCAGGCTGCAGAAGAAGGCGATTTTATTGCGATTAAAGCATTTGACTATACAGCCAGGATCATGGCGCTGGCTTTAGCCAACTTTACAGCATTCACCCAACCAGAAGCATTCTTTCTGATGGGCGGACTTGTAAATTCCGGAAAATGGATATTCGATCCTCTTCAAAAATATTTTGATGAATTTCTACTTGATGTCTATAAAGGAAAGGTGAAAATCCTGAGATCGGGACTACCAGGAAGGACGACCGCCATTTGTGGTGCGGCAGCATTGATATGGGAGGATTATCGGTGAGGTTTTTTAGATTGTAGATATTAGATATTAGACGTGCAGATCATTGCACCTAGGTCGCCTACCATTTAAATGGTAGGCTGGTTTGAATTCTTTGCTTTGGGTATTATTATAGACTACGGTTTAAACCGTAGGCTCTGACTGCACAGGTAATATATATACCAAAAAGAATCATTCACTACCCTCTGACTCCCTTTAAGGAGAAGCCCTTTGACTTTCTTTAGCTCATTTCGAAATATATTATTAACACAAATTCGCATTCCCCTTGAAGGGAGAAGGAGGTAAAAATATTCGCAGATTATTGCAGCTAGGTCGCCTACCATTTAAATGGTAGGCTATTCGGAATTCTTTGCTAAGGGTATTTTTATTATAGCCTACGGTTTAAACCGTAGGCTCTGAATGCACATATAATATATTATATATAACCATAAAGAATCCTTCACTACCCTCTGACTCCCTGAAAGGAGAACCTCCTTTGACTTTATTTAGCTCATTTCGAAATATATTATTAACAAAATTTAGATTCTCCTTGAAGGGAAAAAGGGGTAAAAGAATTAGCAGATTATTTCAGCTATGTCGCCTACCATTTAAATGGTAGGCTATTCGGAATTCTTCACTTTGGTTCTTATCAAGCCTACGGTTTAAACCGCAGGCACTGAACGCACATGTATAACTATCTATTATTTTCGAACCATCAACTCCTTGTCCGTTTCAAGCTGTATGCATTTACCCCTTGGGCAAATGCATACAG
>JAHHJO010000256.1:0-2917 GCA_018680275.1 Bacteroidia bacterium | reverse complement strand
GTCATCGACAGTTTGACTTTTCAGATTATTATTATTTTGTGAGTATAAGGATCAATTATCAAATCCAGAACTTCAGTTAGGGCTTAAAGTTGGTTTTTGCACAGTTGGAGAAGATTATGAACGTTGTAGAATCATTCCATGCGGTCAGATTTCTACGGTTGACAGAAAAAATTGAATGATTAGTACTAATGCATAAAATATAGAATTGCCAATAGATTTGCCATTAACTCAAAGGTCATTCCCCAATACAAATCCTTCTATACAAGATTGCATCGCAGTATTTAATTAACTCCATTAATAAATATCAATGTCGTAATTGACAAAGATCATTTCCTTTTTTACTATTGAGCTTTATCTTTTCTGTGGATCATTAAGGTCCAACATTGCATTGAATTAATAAATCCAATTATGTCTGGTTACAATATATATAACACTTTATGCAACCTGGCGAATTATTTACTGGTGGTATTTTTTATTTCTGGAGGCTTGCTTATAAGCAGCTGTAATGAACAAACAAAGGGCTTTGCTTTACCAGAGGGTGACATTGAACAAGGGAAATCGACATTTGTAAGATTATCCTGCAATGATTGTCATAGCATTTCGGGAATTGAGTGGAAAGAAGGAAATGATAATCTGAAAATAGAACTCGGCGGTGAAGTCACAAAACTAAAGTCCTATGGAGAATTAGTCACTTCAGTTATCAATCCTTCTCACAAAATCGGATGGCACTTCAGACAAAATGTCTCAACGGAAAGCGGTCTTTCGAAAATGAGGAATTACAATGAAGTGATGACTGTTCAGGAACTAATAGATATAGTTGCTTTTCTGCAGTCAGAATATAAAGTAAAACCACCACCAGCGAATTACAGTCCATATCAATATTGAATAATTCGCAGGTGTATAATACACAGTGTAGAATAAAAACATGAATGCATCGCCAATAAGCGATGGAGAAGATTTATGCCTAAATCCTTGATGAAAATCAGCAAGAGTCAATATCTATAAGATCAATCTATAATGACAAGGATTAAAGCAATTATTGACGAAGATCATTTTCTTTAGACAAAATATCTATTACCTAGTACTTAACTATTATATCGATATATAAAACAAGTATCATGAAACATATTACTCTGTTATTCCTGATGATCCTGATGCCAATATTTATGATTTCACAAAGTGAAACATGGCCGGTTAAAGCTGTTAAAAGCGGGAAACAACTGCCTGTCAATGTTTACCTGGAAGATGGCACAGTGGTACCATTGACCGCCATTTATGAAGCTGGAAATGACCATTTTATGGATGTTAAAGGTGTCCACAATGGTGAAATAATTCCAATTAAATTGATTTCAAGCAATGATGTTTTAGTCCCGGTAAAAGGTATATCCAAAAACGAAAAGGTTTTGAATGTTAAAGCTGTGTCTTCCACTGGAAAGATCCTTGATGTTAAAGGTGTAAGCAGAGATGGCAATACTTTAAATCTTGCTGCCGTAGATGAAGAAGGAAAATACATTCCATTGAAGGCCATTTCTCCTGATGGCAATGAAAGAGATGTAAAAGGTGTGAAATTTGTTGGCCAAAACATTGAGATGGAATTTGGTGATATAAAAGTGATTGGTCATGTCAAAGCTTTACCTACAATAGATGTAGGCGATGTCGATGACAAGTGGAATGTCGCTGCAATTACAGATAATAAAGATATCCTGAACCTGGTCGCCATAAGCGATAAAGGAAGAGAATTCCCGATAAATGCAGAAATGGAAGGAGAATACCCTTACTTAATGCATGTCAGAGCCGAAGCCAGAAATACCATACATGTCAAATTAATCAAAAACAAGAATGGTCTCATACTCACAGGCATTGACGAATTTGGTCGGCTTTATGAGGTAAAAGCAGTAGGAGAAAACGGTGAATCCTATAAAGTTATTGGTGGCAAAACAACGGGGAATGTCACCCCGATATATGCAGTAGGACCTGATGGTGGAGAAATTCCTGTAAAAGCCATTTCTTCAAAAGGACACGAATTTGATGTAAAAGGATTGAAAGTAAAGAAAGAAGCGGTAGAAGGCCGAATAGGCATGCTTGATGTGAAAATTAAATTCTATTCACACGTCAAAGCCCTGGCACCAGCGCAATCAAATGAATAATAAATTGATTGAACAATCATTCGTATAATAGCTACTTTTAGTTATTATACGAATGATATGAATGCAAAAGAAAAAACAGTAAAAGATATTCTGACCAGTCTTCCGGCTGACAAATCAGAACCTTTCATTAAACTGCATGATATTATAGTAGAAAATCTTCCCGAAGGTTTTATACCAGCGATCAGCTATGGTGGATTGGGTTATGTTGTCCCTCATACACTATATCCGGATGGTTACCATTGTAAGCCAAGCGAACCTCTCCCATTTGCAGGAATTGCTTCACGCAAAAATTCTATTAACTTTTACCACATGGGGATATATTCCGATCCAAAATTATTGGAATGGTTCGTGACTGAATACCCCAAACACAACAAGAGAAAACTTGACATGGGAAAAAGTTGTGTTCGCTTTAAAAAGTTGGATGAAATCCCCTATGAACTCATTGGTGAATTAATGAGGAAAATGAGTGTAAATGAATGGATAAACATTTATGAGACGAACTTGAAAAAATAAATGATACATTAAACTCGATTACTGAAACCAATTTTGAATCAGAAATATTCATTAGAAATCAAAGCCATACAATTGTTGAAGCGGTTAATAGACAAATGATGCATTATGCCTACCATATTGGTCAACTTGTATATCTGGGAAGAATGATTAAAGGCAAAAACTGGAAAAGTTTATCGATTCCAAAAGGTAAATCTTCCAACTTTAATACAGAAAAGTTTTCAATGGGGAAACATAAAGGACATTTTACAGATGAGTAT
>JAHHJO010000209.1:0-9737 GCA_018680275.1 Bacteroidia bacterium | reverse complement strand
ATGTAACAGTTATTCTTGACAGCGGAGGTGTTGAAATACTGGAGTTGAACAGACTCAATGATGCCAATCTGGGGATTACCTCATCCCAGGATATTCCAGTATATACCAACCTGTCCGAAGGTCGCGGTATTTTTTCTTCTAAATACACCGAAAAGCTGGAAAGAATCGAATTGAAAGCCGCCACTTTGGATTCATTGGCCAATGGTGTCATTACAAAATCACTGAATTTCAAGATCTGATCTGACTTTTTGTCAGCATTCTGTCAGGATATTAGACATTTCTGACATATATCATGTCCAAACCTCTGGAAAATTGTCATGAATTCGGCATGGCACAGCTATTGATCAGGATAGGTGTAATAATTATTAAAATTAGAAACCAAAATAAACATGGGTAAAATTATAGGTATAGACTTAGGAACTACCAACTCAGTAGTTGCTGTTATGGAGGGTAACGAACCAGTTGTCATTCCAAATGACGAAGGCAGAAGAACGACTCCTTCAATTGTAGCTTTTCTTGAAAATGGAGAGCGAAAAGTAGGTGATCCTGCAAAAAGACAGGCCATTACCAATCCAACAAAAACGATCTCGTCAATCAAAAGATTTATGGGACACAGGTATGATGAAGTAAATGTTGAAACAAAAAGGTCTGCTTACAAAGTTGTCAAAGGTGATAACAATACAGTAAGAGTTGCGATTGATGACAGGAAATATACACCACAGGAGATTTCGGCAATGATTCTGCAGAAAATGAAGAAGACAGCCGAAGACTTTTTAGGTTCAGAAGTGACAGATGCAGTTGTGACTGTACCGGCTTACTTTAATGATTCACAAAGACAAGCGACGAAAGAGGCAGGAGAAATAGCAGGATTGAATGTCCGCAGAATTATTAATGAGCCTACCGCAGCCGCTTTGGCATTTGGGCTCGACAAAAAGAACCAGGATATGACGATTGCAGTCTATGACCTTGGTGGTGGTACATTTGATATTTCTATCCTGGAACTAGGAGAAGGCGTCTTTGAAGTAAAATCAACGAACGGTGATACACATCTTGGAGGTGATGATTTTGATCAGACGATCATCGACTGGCTGGCAGCTGAATTCAATAAGCAGGAAAATATGGATTTGCGAAAAGATCCAATGGCATTACAAAGACTGAAAGATGCTGCTGAAAAAGCAAAGATCGAATTGTCATCAAGTGTTGAAACGGAAATAAACCTTCCATATATCACCGCAGCCGACGGTGTTCCAAAACACCTTGTGATGAAATTATCGCGCGCAAAGTTTGAGCAATTATCAGATGATCTTGTCGAAAGATCACTGAGACCATGCGCCGAAGCCCTGAAAGATGCAGGGATATCAAAAACAGATATCGATGAAGTTATCCAGGATCTACTAGGATGCCAAAAATCCAGGAAGTGGTTGAGAAATTCTTTGGCAAAAAACCAAACAGGGGTGTTAACCCTGATGAAGTTGTTGCTGTAGGCGCAGCTATCCAGGGTGGTGTACTGAGTGGAGATGTCCAGGATGTTCTTCTGCTTGATGTGACGCCTTTATCATTAGGTATCGAAACTATGGGTGGCGTTTATGACGTGGTCATTGAATCCAATTCAACGATTCCAACCAAAAAATCAAAAGTTTATTCAACTGCAGCGGACAACCAACCCAGTGTTGAGATTCATATTCTCCAGGGTGAAAGACCGATGGCAAGAGATAACAGGACAGTTGGTAAGTTTATCCTTGATGGAATACCACCAGCTCCCCGGGGAATGCCTCAGGTTGAAGTAAGTTTTGATATGGATGCCAATGGTATTCTGAATGTTTCAGCTAAAGACAAGGGTACAGGCAAAGAACAGAACATCAGGATCGAAGCATCGACCGGATTGTCTAAAGATGAGATAGCAAAAATGAAGGCAGAAGCAGCAGCAAATGCCGATGAAGACAAGAAAGCAAGAGAAGCTGCTGATAAAATCAATACAGCTGATACGCTCATATTCCAGACGGAGAAACAATTGAGTGAGTATGGTGACAAGATACCTGCAGACAAGAAAGGCGCTATCGAGACAGCACTTGCTGATTTGAAAGAAGCCCATAAAATGCAGGATCTGGATAAGATTGATTCAGCAATGGAAACAATGAACACCGCATGGCAGGCAGCAAGCCAGGATATTTACCAGGCAAGCCAGGAGGCAGAAGCTAACGGGGCCACCGCCGATGCAGGTGCTGAAGCCAGCACTGGAGATGCAGGGGCTGAAGAAGTGACCGACGTAGAATTTGAAGAAGTTGACGACAAGTAATAGAAATAGTAATTAATATATGAAGCGGTCTCGTGTAAACGTGGCCGCTTTTTTATTGAAACATGATTTAAAAGCTCTGCTCGACTTAGTGTAGCACCCGAACTTGTTCATCTTCATTCAGTAATTCACAGCTTTGATTTGATTTGCCGAACAATTTATATCGGTTTCTTGCAATGATATCATAAATGCCATCCCTGATAAATACAGGTATTAGATACAAGACAGCGGGTATGGTCCATAATCCTCCTAAATCTCTCAGGATTTTAAGCGCCGCTGAAGATTTTATTGAAAATTTACCATTAGAATAATAGATGATCGAATCAATTGAAGACGACAGTCCTGAGTCAGGAATCATGGATTGTGCAAATTCGGATTGAAGCGAAGAGAAATAGAATTTCTTTGATTTATCTCTTTTGATTAGAAATCGGACCCATGCCTGGCATAGACTGCATACCCCATCAAAGAATACGATATGATTTTGTCTGTTATCCATTAAAAAACCCCGAAGATATGTAATCCCCGGGGTAATAAATTTATCTAATTAAATGGAAAGTTATTCTCCCATCAGTTCGTTTACTATTCTGTCTGCGCCATAAATATATCGCATGGCTGCTACGATGCCTCCGGTATGAACAGATACAGATCTGTTATGTTCTTCATCAAAAATAAAGTTACCGGGTAAGGATTCTATATTTCCATCGAAAATCAATCCAACAGCTTCACCATTTTGATTAATGATGGCAGAGCCTGAGTTACCACCAATAATGTCATTGGTAGAGACAAAGTTCAACGGAGATTTCAGGAGTTCCATGGGAGGGTTTGACCACTTTTCGGGTAGTGCCCACGGGAATACCTTATCATTACTATAATGCCTGTCATACAAACCAAAATATGTTGTTTTGATTGGTGCTTTTGTTCCATTATACTCGTATCCTTTTACGACACCATCTGAGATTCTTAAAGTGAACGTCGCATCCGGTGGTAGGGAAGAGCCATATACCTTAAAGGCCTGGTTTGCAATTTTTGATTCCAATCCTCTTCTCAATGCTGAGGAACCCTGGAATGCCTGTACAGATTCATTATACCTTGCAACAAGAATATCTGCAGCTTTGATCAGGGGATCTTTAGCCTTGGTGATATTTTTATCTTTGGACAAACACTTTTGAGCATCTGATTCAGATTTCAGGATTTTAGATTTTTCAAACAAGTTCTGAACGAATGCTGACACACTTTTACCTTCAGTTACCCTTTTTAAAGTATTGTCACCAGGATAAATATCCTCTTTTACTTCATTAAGCAACATTGTTAAAAGTTTCATCTCGCGATCTTTATCCATGCTTGTTGCCATAGCCATGATGCGTTCCTTGACAGCATTTTTGTCTTCTTCAGAGGCTTCATTCTCAAGTGCATTTTTATAGTTGGCTAATTCATGCATGAGTAAAAATGTACTTCCTCTTAATCCGGATGGCCCCAGGTGTGATATAGCCCATGCATGAGGATTCAGTTTGGCGTATTCATTTTCAAGCTCAGACCAGTAATTCAAACCGGGAGAACCGGCTTTTATACTTTTTTCAAGCTGCGCTTTTCTTCCCATGAATGATTCATTATGCAATCCTCCCATGATACCATTGTATGCCTTGATGGAATTTGAAAGATTGTTGATTGTACTTAGCTGTTCCTGTGCTTCCCGCACCATGCCTTCGTCGTCTTTGATCATATTGTATTCATCAAGCAGCATATCTCTCCTGTTGGTAATGAACTTCAATAGGTACTTGTAACGATGATCCCTGTCGTATTCCAATTGGGCTACTGTGCGGTATCTTTCAGTTCTTCCAGGATTTCCGACAACGAAAACAGGTGTGCCTTCATGAACTCCATCTGTATTGAATTCAAAATAATTGGCAGATGAATCGACTGGTTTTCCATTTTCATCGTAAGCCCGCCAGAAGGTACAATCTAGATTATAGCGCGGAAATGTAAAGTTGTCAGGATCACCACCGTAAAAGCCAAGATCGTTTTCAGGAAGAAGTACCAAGCGGATATCGTTGTAACGCTTGTATCCATAAATTGAAAATTTGCCTCCTGAGTAAAATGTAACTGTTTGTAATCTTAATCCTTCCCATCCTGTTTTACTTCCATATTCCTCTTCGATACTTTGAAGAGCTGCCGACCTGAGCTCCAGTAGTTGAGCATCATTTTCAGCATTGGCAATAGCTGCATTCACCTTTTCTGTAATGTCTTCCACCATAAGAAGTTGCTCGACAAACAAGCCTTCAAGTTTACGCTCATCTTTCAGATTACTGGCATAGAATCCATTCTTGTCAAAGTTCTCATCTTCCTTTTGTACTTTGATGGCTTCTCCTCTTGAACAATGGTGATTTGTCATTATAAGACCATTTTCAGAAACAAAGGATGCAGAGCACCAGGTCGCAAATCGTAAGGAAGATTTACGGACATCGTCGAACCATGCTTCATCTGCGTTAAAATTGTATGCTTCTGAGAACCATTCTTTAGGAGGATTTTCAAATGTCCACATTCTGCCAAGGTCAAATGGACTTGCTTCTTTTTCCTGTGCATGAACCATTACAGAAGGCAGACACAACAAGAGTAAAAAATATAGTTTAAGTTTCATATTTACTGATTTGTTAATATATGCTAATTTTTAAAAGCTCGAATTTACTCGATTTTCTGATTATTTAGAATCGAAATCCAGCAGATCATCAATTGTCTGAACGGATACAGCATGATAGTTATTCCTGGCGGATGCATAAATATCTTTTGCAAGAGCGATATTATCTGTCTCTTTTAAGGCCCGGTAAAGAGGTGTCAGGAATTTTCTTCGTCCAACATTTACAAGAAATGATCTGATTTGATCAATATTTTCTGCGAAATAACCGGATCTGATGCTTTGCTCGTACCATGCCGCGGCAATTTCAGAATTGCCTGAGTTTGAGAACTGGTACCTGCTATCAAGCACTGTCATTTCATCCATACCCAGGTCCGGGGCCAGGTTTCTTATGAAATGAAGCCATTCGTGAGTCGTCCAGTCCTGATCCAACAAGCTTCCATCTTTATAAAAGACACTTATTGCTTTCTCTACTTTTGCGAATTTATCCGATTCAAATTTGATAACAGATTCAGGAATACCCGGACCATATATCCATTCATTGACATTGACGTCCTCATCCAATTCATTGAGTAGGTTGTTATTAAGGTATTCCACGAACTCAGTCGTTGTAATTGTCTGAAACTTATGGCTTTCGAAATATTCGGTCAGGAATTTATCGAAACGGGATTTTCCAAATTTGGATTCCAGCATACCAAGGAAATAAGCACCTTTTTCGTAGGCAATATCTGTCATTCCATCATCAGGATCCCTGTCTTTGAGGTTTAATTTCAAGTGGGTATCAGCATGAGAATGCCCTATGTCATGTACATCGGCTTCAAGGTCCTGGTATCCCAGGACAGCAAGCATGGACGCATAGTCTTCTCCATACAAGGCTTCCATGATTCTTCTTTCAAAGTAGACAGTAAATCCTTCGTTGAGCCAAAAGTCATTCCAGGTGGCATTGGTGACCAGGTTTCCAGACCATGAATGCGCAAGTTCGTGAGCAATTAATGCAGTCAATGAACGATCACCTGCAATTATGGTTGGCGTAGCAAATGTTAACCGTGGATTCTCCATGCCTCCAAAGGGAAAGCTCGCCGGTAAGACGATCACATCATATCTTTCCCATAGGTATGGTCCATATAATTCTTCTGCTGCAATCAACATTTTTTCCATATCCGCAAATTCATAGATCGATTTTTCCAGCATACTTGGTTCAGCATATACTGCAGTTCTTGGACCGATTTCACCATATTCGATATCCCCGATTGCAAGTGCGATAAGGTAGGCAGGGATTGGTTGTTTCATTTCAAATTCATAAATGCCCTGGTCGTTTTTTTCCTTTGGATTACTTGCGCTCATGACAGCCATCATCTCCTTGGGTACTTTAATCCTGGCGTTATAGCTTACGCGAATACCCGGGCTATCCTGGCATGGTATCCACGTCCTGGTCAGGATGGCTTGTCCCTGCGTGAATAGAAAGGGTAATTTCTTATCAGTTGTTTGTTCAGCAGCAAGCCATTGCAAAGCAGCTGCTTCAGGTCTTGTCCTATACTCAATTGTGATAATCCTGGAATCGGGGACAAGAGGTATATGAAGTGCCTGCCCCAAATATATAGTGGGATCTCCGTAGGACACCTCTATGTTTTCTCTTTCATTGCACGAAACCTTGATAATATCCAGATCACGGGTATCGAGAATGATTTCACTGGCATTTTCATGAGATATATGTAATTGTACTTCTCCAGATAACACTTTTTGCTTAAAATCAGCTTCAAGGTCAAGGTTAATATGGGTGACCAGGGCTTCATGAGGGTTTGAGAAACTGTGGTGATCCTTCCTGTCGGGACTTGAATAAGTACTTATTTTTTCTATCGAATTTGTACACATAATGAAAATTAAAGGAATGAAAATGATGAATTTCTTAAACATACTTTTTCCTGGATAAGGTTTGTAATAAACATTCTTAATCGAATGGCTCACAAATATAGTGGATTGATAAGTTAGAAGTAAGTCAAAGAAAAAACTCAGGTCAATGTAATAAGCAGAATAGATATTTCAGGACTTAAGGTTTTGAAACCTGCTTCTCTTAAGACATCAAACCAGGGTTAAAAGAAGTCATGTAAAGCAGATAATTACAAGGCTTCAAATCCCTTTTTAATTTCATATATAGATTACTTCTATGTATATTGCATTGGTTTAAAATTTATTAAATTTTACGATTTTAATTAATATATAATGAGAACAAGCAAAAGCCTTCTTCTTTCACTCCACACCTTGTGCTTGATTATTGCTACCGCTACTACTGTATATTCTTCCGAAAAGCCCGATTTTATTGGTGATTCGGCTTCAGAAGCATTGGGCGGAAATGTGATTTCATCTATTCATTTCAGTATGGATTCGTGTTCAGCATGGATTTTAGCTGGGACAAGGCTGGATTATTCAGAATTTACTGCTACTGGCGATCTGGATCCTGAATGTTCCGATATCACTGTTCTGGGAGGGCATTTATACAGGGAAAACCCTGAGGTAAATTTTCATTCCTGTACGCCAGGTATTAATGATACACCAGCGATGTGTATCAGTTCTGATGAAGATTGCGACTTTAATGCAGGGGATGAAAAATCACTCAGGATAGATATTGAGATATCACCTGGTCCTTCCGGTCTTGCCAGTCTGAGCAGCATGTCATTCTATGAAAGGGCACCGGAAATGTTTGTTTTTCTGGATGGCCCTTCCGGATTGAATAACTACCCGACAAAATATGCGATAAGAATTCTCAAAGGAGCCACAGTTGTATATCAAAGTGAAGATATTGTTACAAACAGGGATTGGACACTTCAAAGTTTCGATTTTGAAAATAATCCCGGGTTGACTGTAGATCAAACCACAATATTTACTATCGAGATGCTGGCTTACTGCCTTATAGATAATGGTGGCACTAATACTGCCTGGGATCTTGATGAATTAACGATTAATTCTGTTTGTTATAATGATCCTATTGATGGAGGAATACTTACTACTCTAGATGGATCAGAAGAAATCAGTCTCTGTACACAGGATGGGCAATCGGATGCTTTCGATGTCATTTTAACCGGAAATACAGGAGTTTCAGGTCAATGGATAATAACTGATGCCAATGATTTTATCATTGATACAAGCATGTCTCCATTATTTGATTTTGAAGGATCACTACTGACAACATGCAAGATATGGCATCTGTCATTTGAAGGTCCTTTGCTGGGTGTTGAAGTAGGCAACAGTATTACTTCGATAAAAGGATGTGCAGCTTTATCCAACCCGATCGTTGTGAATAAAACATCAGCATCAGGAGGTGTATTGATGACTTACGGTGGTGAAACCAACCTGGAGATATGCAATAATGGAGTCACCCAAACGACTATAGATGTCATTGTTTCAGGGGCTTCAGGAGGATTATCTGCCTGGCTTGTTACGGATCAATTTGGGAACATCATTGATATCCCGGTATCCGTACCATTTATACTTGGAAATATCAATGCAGATATCTGCATGTTGTGGCATGTGACATACGATGGTGTGCTCAATGGCCTTGTGACAGGAAATAATACTTCACAGTTGTCTGGTTGTTACGCATTATCCAATCCGATCACCGTCAATAAATCCACTGTTGAGGGAGGCGTCCTCAATACCGTTGACGGAAGTACAGATGTCGTATTATGTATTGAAAATGGTGTTGCCCAGAATATAGATCTCATAATAAGTGGAAATGCAGGTGCTGAAACAGCATGGGTCATTACCGATGCAGACTTAAATATTATTGATATTCCGACTGCTCTGCCCCTGTCTTTTAATGAAAACGGTCCAGCCCAGTGTATCATTTGGCATATAAGTCATGATGGTTCCCTGGCAGGTCTGGATGTAAATGGAAACGTTGCAGACCTAACAGGTTGTTTTGCCCTAAGTAACGGGGTTACAGTGCATAAAAATACTACTTCATTCACCCAGATTTCCCTTATATCCGGCGTGACAGATACTACCTTGTGCCTGGCAAATGGAGAACCAGGATTAATAAACTCTATCAACAGCCCTGTCGTTACTTCTTCTTCTGCCTGGGTTATTTCAAATGAAAACGGGGTCATCCTCGATGTTGTGACAGGTTTGCCTTTTGATTTCACAAATTTCAGTATACCTCTTGCAAATATCTGGTTTGTTGTTTACGAAAATATAAATGGTCTTGAGCAAGGTCAGAATGTGAATGATCTATCAGGATGTTTTAGTCTGTCCAATCCTGTAACTGTGAATATAATTCGACTTGATGGCGGGATATTGACGACAGTCGATGGTAATATATTTGTCAATCTTTGTCTTGAAGATGGATCATCCCAGGATGTAGATTTTGTTTTGAACGGAAACCTTGGTGCCGTATCTGAATGGGTGATCACCGATTCCAATCTTAATGTATTAGGCGTTCAACCAAGTTTGCCACTGAATTTTGATGATGACGGACTTGCACAATGTATAGTCTGGCATGTGAGCCATAATGGATCTTTAACCGGCCTCGAATTGAATTCAAAGTTGGATGATTTAAGTGGATGTTTTGCATTGAGTAACGGTGTAACGGTTAACAAGAATACAATATCAGAAAAAGAAATAAGCCTGGTTTCAGGCGCTGTTGATACTACATTGTGTATGGGTGATGGACTTCCTGACCTCATCTTCGCGATTCAAAGTTCGTCACCTGGTTATTTAACATCATGGGTCATTACGGATGCGAATGGTATTATACAGGAGATACCTGCGAGCCCGCCTTTCGATTTGTCAAATTCAAATTTGCCTCAGGTGTTTATATGG
>JAHHJO010000235.1:0-3747 GCA_018680275.1 Bacteroidia bacterium | reverse complement strand
TGGAAACAAATTTCGGAGGCGATCCTTATGAAGAGAAGTTTTATTATAATATAGTTTTAGGCTGGAAACTTGGTCTTAGGTTTTAGACGTCCAGTCTGAAAATATATAGGAATAAATTGATTAAATGACGAAAATATCCGGGTTTAATATAAAGCCCGGATATTTTTTAATTTCATAAATTACCATAAGAATTCATATATATATCCAGAGTTTATATAAAAACTGGCTTGATGATTAGCTAAGAAATTTTCAAAATCCTAACTTCACGCTTAATGAGTAAATCAAGGGACAAATTTTGCTTCAACGAGGATCAAATACAAATGATCAGAACACGCCAGGATCTGCTCAGTATTCTGGAAACAAATGGTTTTGACCTGACCAAGGTCAATATGATTCTGGATTACGAGAAAGAATTGACAGAACTTCAGATAGAATTACTGAAACTTCAAAACTGGATACTAAAGGAAAAGAAAAGGGTTGTCGTCGTATTTGAAGGACGAGATGCTGCTGGAAAAGGTGGTACTATCCGACGATTCAAAAGATTTCTGAATCCAAGGTCTATGCGCGTCGTGGCATTAAATAAACCTACTTCAGTTGAAAAGGGCCAGTGGTATTTTAGAAGACATGTCAAAAACCTGCCCAATATGGGTGAGTTAGTATTTTTTGACAGGAGTTGGTATAACAGGGCGGTTGTAGAACCTGTAATGAGTTTTTGTACAGAGGAGGAATATCAGACCTTCATGCGACAGGTTCCTGAATTTGAACATATGCTGTTTGAAGATGGTGTGACAATAATAAAGTTTTGGTTTTCAATTAGCAGGGAAGAGCAAGACAGAAGATTTAGAATGCGAAAAAAAGATCCTTTAAAACAATGGAAATTAAGTCCTGTTGACTTGAAAGCTCAACAACACTGGGATGATTTTACGCACTACAAATCAGAAATGTTTAGTCGTACACATACAAGTTTTGCACCCTGGATAATTGTTAATTCAAATGATAAAAGAATTGCGAGACTCGAGTCGATCAGGTACGTTCTTTCTCGATTTGAATATGATGGAAAAATCAAGGCAGGCACAAATATATACCCCGACCCTAATATTGTTCAACGATTTCATAGATCAATGCTAGAATAATACACTATGAAGTTTAATAAGAAAGATTTACAAAAGTTATGTACTAATCGGGGGATTCGTTATCTCCTGGAAACTGACAAGCCTGATTTCAAAGGGGTACTGGAACATTTGGAATATGAAGAAAAACTGGAAGAATTTCAGTCAAAATTGATCAAGTTTCAACATTGGATTGTCAGGAATGATCAGCGATTGCTTGTCATCGTTGAAGGAGGTGAATTTGCTGGAAAGGGGAGTGTACTTAGAGCTTTTACAGAGCATCTGAATCCAAGGTCAGTTAAACATGTGGCTCTTCCCAAACCGAGTGATGTTGAAAAAAAACAATGGTATTTCGAACGTTACATCGATAATTTGCCAAAACCGGGGCAGCTTGTATTTTTTGATCGTAGCTGGTATAACCGCGCAATTGTAGAACCTGTAAATGGATTTTGTACAAAAAAGGATTATCAAAAATTCATGGGGGAAGTCAATTCCTTTGAGAAAATGATCAAAACAGATGGAATCATACTTTTAAAATGTTACCTCTCGATTTCAAAAGAAATGCAGGCCAAAAGAATCCAATCTGTTAAGAATAATCCTCTTCGTCGATGGGAATTTACACAAGTAGATAAAAATGCACAGAAACTTTGGAAGGAGTTCAAGCATTATGAGAAGGCCATGTTTGACAAAACCGATACAAAACTGAATCCATGGAAAATATTTAATGGGGATAAACCTTATGAGGCCAGACTGAAATGTATTTCATATGTCCTGAATGAAGTGCCATTTGATTAAAGGAAATTGTTGTTAATCCGTTTTTAAGATATTCAAAACCCTGTTGAATTCTTTGCTGGGCTCTGCTTTAATCGCAACATTAAAATCTGGCGTATTTATTTCAAGAGAGTCTGCGTGGAGTAACATGGTCATCATCCCATATTTTTCTTTCCACAATTTGTTTTGTTTGTTACAGCCATGAGGTCGGTCACCAATAATAGGGTGAAGTATATGGGCCATATGTTTTCTTAATTGGTGAAACCTGCCTGTTTCAGGGTAAAGGAAAACAAGGCTGTACCTTGAAGTTTTATGTTTTAGAAAAGGAAGATCTATTTCAAATATTTTTTCACGTGCGTACCGGGTAATGGCTGCCTTTGTTTTGTTAAGATGGGTTAATGGATAATCGATGACCCCTTCTTTCTCTGTCCAACCTCTGACGATGGCAGAATACTTTTTCCTGACTTTCCTTTCCCTGAAAACCTTTTGAATGGCTGCATTCTTTTCTTCAGATTTTGAAAATAAAAGGACACCAGAGGTTTTTCTATCCAATCGATGAGCCGGATAAACATGCTGCCCTAGCTGATTTCGCAATATTTGAAGAGCAAAATATTTTGCGTCTTTAGCCATTGGACTGCGATGAACAAGTAATCCATGGGGTTTGTTGACAGCGACGAGATCTTCATCTTCATATATGATATCAAGTGATTCGATAGAAATTGATTGATCTGATAAATATAATGCTGTCTATTATAAGTTGGATTCTATATAATGTATTTATGATATCTAATTATAAGCAAAAAAAAAAGCCCCGCTGGGAGCAGGGCTTAACTTCAATTTCCTTAATGAACCTATCTTAACTTTTTTGTTACATTATAAATCGCCTGTGCATAGGACTGATTTAATTTTTTAACATCACCCTGGTATTGTGATTGGATTTGACCCAACATTTCTTTTGGTACCCGGCTGACATCCAGGTTGAAATCCTGTACAATTTTCCTGATACCTGTAGCAGCCTGTCTTTGAGGTCCTTTTTCAATCTTTTTCAACAAATCTTCGAAAACAGATTTTGGAGCGGTTGCCACTTTGCTATCAGCCCTGTTCTCTTTTCGTGCGCCTTCTATACCATCTTTGATGATATCCAGAATACTCTTCGCATTTCTTCTTCCTTTCTGGACCTGGTTGCTTTGAACCTTTCCGTCAACTTCCTGTATTTTCTTTCTTAGTAAATCGAAGACTGAGGGGTCAGCTGTTTCTTCGTTAGGATTTTTTCTATTTTTTTGTTGTACATCTTCAATGGTTTTCAAGATGACGTCCAGGACATTTGCCATAGTTGTTTTTCGTTTAATTGTTAGTAGATGTGATTAAGACGTTGAAAAGAGAGAATAGTCACAAATCATGGATTATTAGATGTGGGTGGTTTAAAGCTTGCGTCAGTTTAAGTGAGCGCCTTGTATTTATTGTGACGAGTGGTTTAAACCACACGTCAGTCGGAGAGGGCCGTGTAGTATTCCGATGTGTGATTTAAATCACACGTCTTGAGTCAGCTTTTTTGTTTGTTATTCATATCACAGGTCTTCAGCCAGCTTTTCGTTGTCATCCATATCACACGTCAGGTGTTGTGAGTGTCTAGTATTTCGACGTGTGGTTTAAACCACACGTCAGTCGGAGAGGGCCTTGCAGTATTCCGACGTGTGATTTAAATCACACGTCTTTGGTCAGCTTTTTTGTTGTTATTCATATCACACGTCTTTAACCTGTTGTTACCGTGTCATCCATTTCACATGCTTTAAGCCAGCTGTTCTGATGCTATCTGCTTGAACTTGCCTTTTGATTTACGGATCCTCACGGCCACGACCTTGTATTC
>JAHHJO010000459.1:0-2493 GCA_018680275.1 Bacteroidia bacterium | reverse complement strand
GTCGGGAAGAGGATTTGACACGCATATTATTAAAGGGAATAACGAATCCTTTATGGCTTCAGATTGCGTATCCTGTGGTGCTTGTTCACAAGCCTGCCCTACATCTGCCATCTCGGATGTATTCCAGTCAAAAGCTATTACTGCCACAGAAACGACGAGGACGGTCTGTACCTATTGCGGCGTAGGATGCAACCTGGATGTTTCAACTTCAAATGGAGAAGTAATGAGTATCCATGCGCCATATGATGCTGAAGTAAACCAGGGGCACACCTGTCTCAAAGGCAGATATGCCTTTAAGTTTTATGACCACCCTGAACGCCTGGATTCACCAATGATCAGGAAGAACGGGGAATTGGAAAAAGTGAGCTGGGAAGAAGTATATGATTATCTCGGCGGTAAACTGAAATATTACAAAGCCGAGTATGGACCTGATTCCATAGCGGGAATCTCGTCATCCAGGTGTACAAATGAAGAAAACTACCTGATGCAAAAATTTATGCGCGCTGTCATTGGAACTAACAATATTGACGGCTGTGCCAGGGTATGTCACTCTCCTACCGCATTAGGTATGCAGCGCACTTTTGGAACCGGAGCAGCAACCAATTCAATTGAAGACCTAAAATACACCAATTGTATTATGGTTATCGGGGCCAATCCAACTGATGCGCATCCAGTCACCGGAGCCAAACTCAAACAGTTCGCAATGAAGTCGGATAATGTCAGTATTGTCATTGATCCAAGAAGAACCGAGTTGGCCAGGTATGCAACACATCACCTGGCTTTACGTCCGGGAACAAATGTTGCCGTCTTAAATATGATGATGTATTACATCGTCACAGAAGAAATACTCGATAAATCATTTATTGAAACGAGGACAGAAGGTTTTGAAGATTACAAAGCTAATCTTCTGAAACTCGATATTGATAAAATGGAAGCTATTTCCGGTGTGCCGAGAGAACAGGTTAAAGCCGCAGCAATCGCATATGCTTCAGCTCCGAATGCCATGTCATTCCATGGACTTGGTGTTACCGAGCATTCACAAGGCACCTTTACAGTCATGCAAATAGCAGACCTGGCTTTACTCACAGGAAATATAGGTCGCAAAGGCGTCGGCGTAAATCCTCTGCGTGGGCAGAATAATGTACAGGGAAGTGCAGATATGGGCGTACAACCTCACCAGGGTGCCGGATATCTGGATATAACCAAACCGGAAATTAACCAGAAGTATAATTTATTTTACGGTGTAGACGTCCCCTCAGAAATAGGCTACAAGATTCCTGAAATGTTTTCTGCAGCACTGGATGGACAATTAAAAGCCATATGGATCATTGGCGAAGATGTCGTACAAACAGATCCGAATACACAAAAAGTGATTAAAGCTCTCAAAGCAACAGACCTTGTTGTAGTCCAGGAACTCTTCATGACTGAAACTGCAAAATATGCAGATGTCATCCTTCCTGGTGCTTCTTTCCTTGAAAAAAGTGGCACATTTACGAATGGAGAACGACGCGTCCAGGCAGTAAGACAGGTCGTTGAACCAATACCAGGTTGCAAACCAGACGGACAGATCATCGTCGATATTATGAACCGGCTTGGGTATGCACAACCAGATTATACACCAGATGAAATGCTTGACGAAATCTCGCAGATCGTTCCTTTCTTTGCGGGCATTACATGGGAAAACCTTGGCAAGAATGGTAAACAATGGCCGGTCGCGAAAGATGGTACAGATACCAAAATCCTGCATACCACTGAATTCAAAAGAGGTAAAGGATATTTCGAATTCTTTGACTTTGAGGAGAGTGCAGAGATCAATGAGCATGGAAAAGATTACCCTTATATACTTACTACCAACAGGGAACTCGAGCATTATAACTGTGGGGCCATGACAAGACGTACGGCCAATGAGATCATTCTTACGGAAGACTACTTAATGATTAACCCGGAAGACGCTAGTGCACACGCTATCTCGGATGGTGACCTGGTTTGTCTTGAATCACCAAGAGGAAAAGTAGATGTTAAAGCAAGGATTACAGATGAAGTCAAAAAAGGAATCCTAAGTACTACTTTTCATTTTCCTGAAATCATGGTAAACAATATCACCTCAGATATCCATGATTCTGAAGCGATGTGCCCTGAATACAAGGTCGTGGCCGTGAGGATCCGTAAATCAAAAGGCAAGTTCAAGCAGATAGCAACGGAACAGCTGGCTTAAAGAATGTGAAATGGATGACAACACTAAAGCTGGCTAAAGACGTGTGATTTAAATCACACGTCGGAATACTGTACGGCCCTCTCCGACTGACGTGTGGTTTAAACCACACGTCGAAATACTGGACACTCACTACACCTGACATGTGATATGGGTGACAACGAAAAGGCTGATCAAAGACCTGTGATATGCATGACAACAGAAAAGCCGACTAAAGACGTGTGATTTAAATCACACGTCGGAATACTGTACGGCCCTCTCAACTGACGTGTGGTTTAAAC
>JAHHJO010000326.1:0-4209 GCA_018680275.1 Bacteroidia bacterium | reverse complement strand
ACCAGAGGATGCATAATCCCATGTCTTCATGGTTATGCCAACAATTTCATAACCTTCTTCATGCAACATCATAGCTGTAACGGTACTATCAATACCACCAGACATTGCAACAAGCACACGTCCTTTTTTACTCATTTTGCAAAGATATATCAATAAAAAAAGTGAGGCAGAAAAAATCAGCCTCACATTTGACTTATTCTTTCTCTATGTTATTTCATTAAGGTAATACTACCCTGTGTCTGATATTCAAGCTGATTGATACACACAATCTGCAGGTGAAATCCATATACATCAGGAGCCAGTTCGTTCCCCTCGAAGGTTCCGTCCCACTCATCATCCTGGTCTGAAGAACTAAAAACTTCCTGTCCCCATCTATTGTAGATTACAAGTTGCATGGATTCAATAAAATTGGATTCGATCCTGTATCGATCATTCAACATGTCACCATTTGGTGTAAAGAGATTCGGAACAAAAATATCCGACTCATCACAACTGGGTTGGATGACTCTTACCGTCACTTGGGTTGTACCTGTACATCCCAATTCATCGGTCACAGTAACTGTATAAGTTGTCGTTTCTTCAGGTGTTGCTATTGGGTTCGATATTGTGTTATCATCCAAAGAACCCGGTGGTTCCCACTCATATTCCCATTCCGGATCAAAATCAACATCAAGTTGAGAACTTTCCGATAGCAAAATCTCATCCGGATCTGCGGTGGCTTCAAGAGGGTCTCCAAATCCACCCACCAAAACGGAGCTCATAAATTCCGCAGTACACCCAACTGTATCAGTTACAATAACACTATATGATGTGTTCATTTCAGGATTCGTCATTACTTCAAAGCCATCTCCTATGATTAGAGAATCTGGCATCCAGATCACAGATTCAACACTACCAGGTGTATCGGGTATAAATTGCAATGCTATTGTTTCTCCTATACATAATGATTCAGGGTTGACAATGACACCATTTACAATGGATTCAAAGATTGCAATACTATCGGTTTCTGTACATCCCAAACTATCGGTTGCGACGGCAACAATTATCGTATTTCCGACAGGATTTATAATTATATCATTCCCAGTACCCAGGGAAACATTATTCTCAAACCATTCAATTTCAGCATCTGAAACAGTCGTTGCATACAAGTTTACCGGACCCCCTGTGCAATAATATATATTGTCCAGATTGTCCTGCAACACCATTTCAATATCACTTTGAACAGTGACGCTGAAGGTATCCCGGATTTCACAGCCCAGGTCAGAAACAAATGAAACCTGGTAAATTGTATCATTTACGATATTGAACAAATCCAGTTGTGGGCCAATCTGTATAACATCATTTCCTAAAGTTAACCATGTGATCGAATCACCTGAAGTCAGAATAATAGATTCATCAAAGCCATTGCAAACAACAATATTATTTAAGGCTTCCAGATCTGGCATAGGCAATTCAAGGATATTAAATGTTAGTGTATCCTGGATTTCACAAGCAAATTCATTGACAACACTAATGATTACTTCAGGTGTAACCTGAAGGTCCGGAATAAAGATCGATGGGCCAGAAGATATCAGGTTGCCATCCAGATCATACCAATAAATGGAATCTTCTGAAAAAGCTTCCAGGGTTGTGGATTCCCCGAAACAAACATCCAGTTTAGTAGAATCTACTATAAAGTATTCCGGATCATCATATAATTCTATGATTATATCCTGAGATCCAGGGCATCCAAATTGATTAAAAGCGGTTATTGTGAGTGGAAGTGGATCAAATATACTATCAATAGTAATCTGATTGCCAATACCCAATACAGTCCCGTCTTCAAGATACCAAACCAAAGAATCGGTAGAATTAATTGCAAGATTTGCAGTACCACCAATACAAACAATCATATCTGAATCATCCTGGAAACTAAAATCGGGTTCTGATGATATATTGACTCTGACCTCTTTGGATGTTATACATCCATCCAGGTTAGTGGCCGTTGCAATCAAAACACCGTTCTGCGTTACCTGGTTTAAAAGTATTTCCGGACCTGTCCCTACCTGTGTTCCATTTGAGGTTGTCCAGACTATACTATCCGTCGTATTCGTTACCGAAATCAATAATGAACTGTCAATACAGGTGATAATATTGGCAGAAGGTAAAAATTCAAATTCAGGGTATTCTGATTTTATCACGTTCACCGTATCACTAATAAAACAATTACTTCCTTCACTTGAATAAGCTGTTACATAATATTCCTGGGAAGCATTCAGGCTAATTTTAGGGTTAGCCGTGTTTTCATCAAAATCCAGATCACCATTACTACTCCATTCATAAAAATACGTTGGATCACTAAGAGGATTTAGTTCAACTGAATCCTGTCCGCATTGTAAAATATCCTGCAAGTTTAATACAGGTTGTGGCACTGTCGTAATATTTACTTCCTTCGATGTTGTACATCCCGAGTCATTCGTTACAGTTGCGAGCAGCGTCCCATCTTGCACAACCTGATTCAGGATCAATTCCGGGCCTGTTCCAATTTGTATATCATCCAGTGTTGTCCAGACAACACTGTCTGTTGAATTTACAGAAATGGTTAAGGGTTCATCCAGGCAGGTGATAATGTCATCAGAAGGGAAAAAATCAAATTCAGGATATTCAGAAATTGTAACCCTTGTCGTATCCATGGCAAAACAATTACTTCCTTCCTCAGTATATACAATGACATAGTACTCCTGTGATTGATCAAGACTCACCAGTGGGTTTGTCTCATTATTGTTAAAATCAAAACTCCCATTGCTGCTCCAGTCATAAAAATAATCAGGATCACCAAATGGATTTAGTCCGATAGTATCCTGGCCACACTGTATAAGGTCCTGAAGTCCCAAATCAGGTCTTGGAAATGTTTGAATACTGACTGTTCCTGAATCAAAACAAAATGAATCGCTTACGGTTATCGTAAATTCCTGCTGACCGGTAAAGTTTGTGAGTATATAATCGTTGCCAATAAGCTGTATATTATCATCCGGCACAATAATCACATCTGCACCTTCATTGGAATTCGTAAATATTATAGTTTCCTGGTTGTCACAGATAATCTGATCTTCAAATATATTTTCAAATGGATCCGGTTGTATATCAAGAAGATCCGAGAAACTGCCATTACACCCACTTTCTGTTGTCACCTCAAGAGTAATGTTTATGATCTGGTTGTCAAAAATCTCGGTTGTGGGTGTCAGTCCGTAAAGGGTATCCATAAAATTCAGGCCTTCAATAATCCACCTTCTTTCCAGAATTTCCTGTTGGGATTCAGTCAGGTCCCTGAGATATATTTCTACAGATCCTTCACAATTGGAGGATTCTACAGAAAAATCAACAAGTGGATCATCAGGTAATGACAGTCCAAGGTCATATAAAAAGGTATCCTGGCAGGTGCCATCGTCAGCTACAAGTGCAATTGTATATAAACCGGGTTCAGGAAATAAAACAGTCGGATTTGGATCGGTGGATACCAATGTATTATCGGGCCAGTCAAAATACCAGGTATAACTTAAGCTGTCAGGATCCAGGAAATTTGAAGTGGTGCTATTTGAGAAACTCATTTCCAGACCATCGCATTGCATTGTAATTCCCGGGGGATCTGTTTCAAATCCAACAACCGGGGCTCGCCCACAAACCCTGACATTATATTCAAAATCTCTGCGCACTTCGGAAAGGAGTACACCATCTCTGAATTCTCTGACACACACACCTATTAAATACTGTCCTACCTTATCCGGCACAGCGAAAAGTTCTCCCGTTCCGGAGTTGATATCTATCGGAACAGTTAATCCAAGTGGTCTGTTAGCAGAAAATCCGAAATTATATTGCACTTCACCATAAGGTGGTGAACCGGGCGGTATTGGTTTGGGAAACTGAATGGTCGCACCTGTTGATGGACTGCACAATTCATAGACGAGGGAATCACCATCTGCATCAATAGCACTATGATCGAATCTTAAAGTATCATCCACACAAACAAAAGAAATGGGCCAATCTCTGAAAACCGGTGAAGAATTGCATTCCTGCAGTGCTTGCTCAGTGATACGAATCCAATATGTGGCACCAGTTCTCAGTGGATCAACAATATTATTAAGAATCGCATTCCTGCAACATCTCTGGTATGAAAGGTAATACCCGCCATTCCTGAATGGTAATATTATTGTATCCCTATAAGTCGTTGTC
>JAHHJO010000192.1:0-16744 GCA_018680275.1 Bacteroidia bacterium | reverse complement strand
TCCCAATCCTTCCAAAGAATATTGGCTTTGGATTTCAAATGCAAAGGTCAACAATAGGTATCCAAGAAAAACTTGATGCCATCATTAAATATTCTTATAAGATCCAATTCGATAAAATTGCAATAGGTTTCGGTCTCCAGGGATCGGCCAGGCGGTTTTTAAATGATTTCACAGATCAAAGATTGCTTGCCATTGATGGATTTGAAATGGATCCATCTATAGAACGGATTAAATATTCGAAAACAATTATGAACATAGGATTGGGAAGTGTAATTCGTTCAGACAATTTTTATATCGGTATTTCAATTCCACGGATCCTGAGGTCAAATCTTGACTATGAAACTGAAGGAATCCTCACCAGGGAAGTCAGGCATGCCTATATGATGATCGGTACCGAATTTGATTTTGCACCTGACTGGAAGTTCAAACCACAACTACTGTACAAGTATGCAGAGCATAGTCCGAATGACATAGATTTATGGACAGAATTTGTTTATCGTAAACAGTTATTTCTCGCTGCTAATTTAAGAATGGGAGGTAATCCGGATACCTTAATGGAATCTGCCGACCTGGTTGTCGGTTTCAGTTTAAACGACCGATGGTTCACATCCCTTTCTATTGACTTCACATTTACAGAATTAAGAAATTATGAAAATGGTAGTTTTGAACTTATGATAAAATATACCTTAGCAGAAAAAAATTAATGACCACCACTGTCATAATGAAGTATTGAAAGAAGATGAAGGTATTACCTCTTTTGTTAAGCTTGTTGTTCCTTTTTCAATCTAATCACGGAGTTTCACAACTCATTGGTAAGATAACTGATGGAGATGGATTTCCTTTGTCGTATGTAAACATTTATGTCCGCAATACCAGTATCGGGACCACAAGTAATCTTGACGGCTTTTATGAATTAAGCCTTGAAAAAGGTCAACAATATGAAATCATGTACCAGTATGTTGGCTATAAAACCAATTCACAATTCGTAGAATTGGATGACAAACCATTGACGAAAAATATTCGTCTTCAAGCTGAATATTATAATCTTGAAGAAATTGTGATATCTGCTTCCCAGGAAGATCCAGCATACCAAATCATCAGGCAGGCACAAAGGAAGCGAAAATATTATAAGGATCTGGTCAAATCATACCAATGTGATGCATATATGCGGGGCTTTAACAAGATAATGGATGCACCGGAGAAGATTATGGGATTTGAAATCGGTGATCTTGATGGCTTACTTGATTCAACAAGACAAGGTGTTGTTTATCTGTCTGAATCTGTAAGCAAACTCTATTATAAGGATGGCAATCATAAAGAAGTGATGTATTCTTCCAAAATAAGTGGTGACGACCAGGGGTACAGCTTTAATAGTGCAAAAGAAATGTCATTCAATTTTTATGAAAACAGTCTTGATCTCAATCGCAATATAATCAGTCCTATTGCATCTTCAGCAATGGCATTCTACGAATATAAACTTGAAGGAGCTGTCGTGGATAAACATGGATACCTTGTTAATAAAATTAAGGTCATCCCAAAAAATGATTATGCGGCCTGCTTTCACGGATATATTTATATCAATGAAGACCTGTGGAATATTAATAGCCTGGAACTGGGCGTGACGGGAAAAGCCACTCAATTGGCATTTATCGATACCCTGACATTCAAACAAACGCATGTACCCCTCAACAAGGAAACATGGATGCCTTTTTCAAATATCATCCAGTTTGAAATGGGTGCTTTGGGATTTGTAGTAGCTGGCAATTTTGCTTGTGTCTATTCCAATTATATACTCGAGGAGCCTGGTTCTGATATTTTCAATAATGAAGTTTTTGTAGTTGAAAAGGAGGCCAATGAAAGAAATGAAAGCTATTGGGAAGAAAGAAGGCCCATTCCACTAACCAGTGAAGAAGCAAGAGATTATGTCAGAAAGGATTCAATAAGAAAGATAAAGGAAAGTCCGGAATACAAGGATTCAATTGATAAGGAATTCAACAAGTTTAAAATTGGCCATTTGTTGAATGGTTACGCCTTCCAAAATTCGAAAAAGAGGATGAAATTCGATATGAGAACGCCTCTTTCGAATATTTCAGCCAATACCATACAAGGCTGGAATGGTGGATTTGGAATGAGCTTTAATAAATCATTCAACAAAAAAGCAACAAGGACATTGTCAGCCGATTTTGATATTTCATATGGTATTTCAGACAAAGTATGGCGGCCGGAAGCTTCTTTGAGATACAGGGTAAACAAAACGAATAAGCTGTATTTTACTTTATCAGGTGGGAAAGTACTATCTCAATTTAACCGTGTGGAACCAATATCATGGCGATTAAATTTCCTGATGACCACGTTCTTCAAAAGAAATTATCTCAAAGCATACAATAGGGAATATATTTCTTTAATGGTCTCTAGAAATCTGGGACCATTTTTAGCAGGCAGATTATCTATGGACTTTGAAAACAGGATGATGGCCTTTAATAATTATGACGAAAGTTTCTTTTATAAGGAAAGCAGGGATTTTACAGATAATAATATCATTCCATTTACAGAGCATACAGCATTGATCTTAAGAGCTTCATTGAGAATCAAACCAGGTGAAACGATCTGGAAATATCCTGATCAAATATTCAGGGCAGGATCTGATTGGCCAACAATCTGGATCCACTATAAGAAAGGGATTGAGGCACTTGGGGCATCAGCAAATTATGACTTGATTTATACAGTAATTGAAAAAGACCTGAATTTAAAAACATCAGGTTTGATGAACCTGTATTTGAGTGCAGGCCTATTCCCTGGTCATGAACCGGAAGCATTTCCTGATTATTTCCATTTTATGGGAAATCAAACACACATTGGCAATGCGTTTGAATACAAATCAAGTTTTATGATGCTACCCTATTACGATTATAGTACAAATGGAAGTTTCCTCAATTTTCATGTACAACATAATTTTTCTGGTTCAATATTTAGCAAATTACCTCTACTAAAGCTATTAGGTTGGCACATGGTACTTGGATATAAATACTTGAAAACCGATAATCAGCCTTATTATACAGAATATCACCTTGGAATAGATAATATTGGTATAAAGGTCTTCAGGTTATTCAGATTTGATTTTGTTTGGTCTACTGATTTTGAAAGTTTGCCAGAACGCAAAAACAACAAATTTGGCGTTATAGTAGGGTTAAAAGCTGATTTATAATACCTAACAAATTAAGAATTTTCTTAATTTGTATCCTGAAAGATAGAATATATGTTAGTTAAGCAAGTGTTAGGGTGTGGCTTTGCTGTATTATTTAGTATGCTGTCATTTAATATAACAGCACAAATATCTGAAGCTGAAAGGCTCGTAGATGAACAACTTCAAGCATACACACAAAGAGACCTGGAAGGATTTCTCAGGCATTTTTCCGACAAGGTAAAAGTATACGATGATCTCTCCCGGTATAATGTTACCGAAAAGGAGACCATGCGTAAAAATTACAAATTATGGTTTGAAAGTGTGGACTTACTGGAATGCAAGATTATTAATCGTATCTCCGCTGGAAATACCATTGTTGATTACGAAGAAGTTCGCTACAGGAAAGTTGGTGGAGAAATAACACAATTAAAAGCCATTGCCATTTACAGAATCTCCAATAATAAAATTAGTGAAGTGTCATTTTTAAGGCCTGAATTCTGATTGCCTGGTACCGGGAAGATTGAATTCACAGATCGCTGAATTTATTAATCTTTGGAGTCCTCATCTCTATTGAATTGCGAGTCTATATCGCTATAGCAACTCATCTTAACGTTCAAATCTTTGATCAGGTCCTTCAGAAATCAATTATTTTATTGCCACAGTTCCTGAAACAAAGGGTATTCCAATCACAGAACCCATATCTTCGGTTACACGCCATAATCCAACATTGAGTGCACTTCCTGAATTTTTGAAATGCAATCTTAATCCTGCTGATAAAATGCCAAAACTATCGTTGAATCCTTCATCCATGATGATCCAGTTTTCAGAAAGAAAACTCATTTTCGGACCAATTCTTATCATCGTCGAAAAATTAAAGGGAACAACTTCATTCTCAAAACCATCTATGGAACTAAATCCGATTCCACTTCCAATAGTAAGGTTAGTATTCCTGTTTCCAAAAGTTAACGATCCTGTGATAAACCCATAGGTATTAAAATCATCTTCCGGGGTTGTAAATGCTGTAGCTGTTACAGCAAATGCGCCAGATTCATTTTCAAATGGGATACTGTATTTGGGACTGACATATACAATAGGAAAATTTGCAGCAAAGAGTAAAGATATTATTTCACCACCCAGAGAAAGGGAGAAGTTATCAGTTATACCTGTCGTATATGAATTCCAGAATATGCCAATATTTTCATAATAACTTTGACCTTTCTTCAGTGAATAAGCAGATGGTGCGACAAAGTAATGTGTAGAATTGTGATAATCTATGCTATTTCCTTTCTGGTCTTTTTCACTTTGCTCTTTCTTTAACACATCGATTTTCTTAATATCTGAAATCTCAACTTCGATCTTCCCAAAAGAATCAGACTGGACTTCCAGGTTGTTTCCGGTTTGATTTACAATGGATCCGTAAATCACTGAGCCATCTTTTAATTCGATTTTTACCTGATCTCCTATATCAGTAGTCTCTGATTGCCCCATGCAGTTCGTTGTTGCAAACAAACAGAATACCACCAGGCTTAAGATTGTACATTTCATTGAAATATTTTTCTAACACAAAGAAACCAAATTTATACAGGTGAGAATCAATAAGAGCATGAATGTCCTTTTTTTTGATATTTTGTGACTTTTATAAATATCAAATGTCTTATGGAAGTTAAATTCGCCGGCGCAGCACAAATGGTAACCGGAAGTGCTCATTTACTTACCCTTGATAATGGATTCAGAATACTGATGGATTGTGGTCTTTGTCAAGGAAGAGGAAAACATATCTGGGATCTCAACAACAGCTGGCATTTCGATCCGAAGACAATTGATTGTATGATCCTTTCACATGCTCATATAGATCATAGCGGAAGAATTCCCCAATTGGTAAAAGAAGGATTTACTGGTTCGATCCATTCAACGCACGCCACAAGGAGCCTCTGTGCTATTATGCTTCTGGACTCAGCACATATACAAGAAAGAGATGTAGAATGGTATAATCGAAAAATCAGAAAGAAAAGGAAAAAGAAACATAAAGACTTCCGAAGGCCACTTTATACAACGCCTGATGTAGCACCGGCGATGGATCTTTTTGTCGGACACAGTTATAACAAATGGTTTCATATAGCTGAAAATGTCGAGGTATGTTTTAAAGACCAGGGGCATATACTTGGAAGTGCGAGTGTAACTATAAAAATTACAGAAGGATCGAAAACAACCTATTTCGGTTTTACAGGTGATATAGGAAGACCTGACAGACCGATTCTAAGAGACCCTGTACAAATGCCTGAAGTCGATTATCTCATTTGTGAGTCCACTTATGGTGACAAGGAACATGAGACACCTCCCGAACAATCAGAGACATTCCTCGAAATCGTCAAGGAAGCCTGTTGTGAGAAAAAAGGCAAATTGATCATCCCCGCTTTTAGTATAGGGAGAACACAGGAGATCGTATATATGCTCGATAAACTCGAAAACCAGGGATTATTACCTAAAATCCCTGTCTATGTTGACAGTCCCCTGGCAGTAAATGCGACACATATTTATGGTACCCATCCTGAATGCTATGATTCCAATCTTTATGAATATATGCTTAAAGATGACAACCCTTTCGGATTCAATGATTTAACATATGTCCGTGAAGTTTCACTTTCCAAACAACTGAATCACTCCAAACAGGCAAGTATAATTATCAGTTCCAGCGGTATGATGAATGCCGGAAGGGTTCGACACCATTTATACAATAATGTCGATGACCCCAAAAACACTTTTTTGATCGTAGGCTATTGTACCCCTGACACACCTGGGGGAATGCTTAAAGCCGGAAAAAAAGAACTCAAAATATTCGGCGATGTAAAACAAGTCAGAGCAACAATCAAAACCATGGACTCCTTTTCTGCGCATGCAGACAGAAAGGAAATGATGGAATTTATATCAAATCAAAAGAGATTAAAGAAGTTATTCCTGGTACATGGAGAAATTGACCGACAGGAAAAGTTCAAATCCTATCTTGAGGAAGCTGGTTATAAAAACATATATATTCCGGAATTGGGTCAGGAGGTTCATTTGTGAGAATATAGACATCAGACTTTAGACATCAGACTTTAGACATCAGACTTTAGGTAATAATTATAACTTTTGTATAATATCCAGTATCTAGTGTCTAGCATCTCATGTCTCGTCACTTTAAGATAACGGCGGATACTCTACTGCATTCCTCGGTGTCTCCCACAAGCGGATATTGACATCAAATCGGTCTCCAAGAAGGTCATTCATGATCTTCCAGATGTTGTAACAAATATATTCTGCAGTCGGATTTTTGTCCTTGAATTCCGGGCATTCCAGGTTCAGATTCTTATGATCATAACGGTCTTCAATATTATCCTTGATGATGTTTTTTAATTCTGCCAGATCAAACAGGTATCCTGTTTCAGGATCAATTTCACCGGTAAGCCGCACCTCCATTTCATAGTTATGCCCATGATAATTGGGATTATTACACTTTCCAAAGACCTCAAGATTTTTTTCCGGAGACCAGTTTTTATTATGTAGTCTGTGCGCTGCATTAAAATGTGCCCATCTGCTTATTGTTATTCTCATATCGTACTAAATCTGTTCAATTTTCAAAAGTAAGACATTCCCGATATAAATTCCTGTCAATGGAAATCCCGGATTATATAAGATATTAATTGTAAATTGTAACGTATTCTTTGGAGAAGTAAGGCTAAGTGGCAGAAAAGGAATAATAATATAGTTAGAAAATAACGCATTCAAATATATTTTTCTCGTTTAGCTCCTCGGTGTTAATCACCTGAAATCTTACATGTATTTCAAAGAATATAAACATGAGTGAGAAGCTTAGTATATGTTCTTAAAAGAAATTCCAGGCCATGAGCCTGTTAAATCATATTTAAAAAAAATTGTTTCTGAAGACAGGGTCCCTCACGCCTTTTTATTCGTAGGCGCAGAAGGACACGGTAAACTTTCATTGGCACTAGGATTTGCTGCTTTATTACAATGTGAAAACCGGGTAGATAATGAAGCATGCGGGCAATGCCGGTCTTGTCAAAAAATGATAAAAAATGTTCATCCCGACCTTCACTTTGCTTATCCTGTCATCAGTAAAGATGGTTTTAAAAGGGAGGATACCATATCAAAACACTTTATCGGGGAGTGGCGCATTTTCCTGGAAAATAATCCCTGGGGTTCCCTGCATGACTGGATGCTCGAGTTAAATGCTGTAGATAAACAAGCTAATATCAATGTTACTGAATGCAATTCTATAATTAAGAACCTTGGGCTGAAGTCATTCGAAGGAAAGTATAAGATCCAGATTATCTGGATGGCTGAATTCCTGGGCAAAGAATCCAATCGGCTTCTAAAATTAATTGAAGAACCCAGCCCTGATACTATAATTATTCTGATCGCCAACCAGGAAAATCTGATATTGAATACAATCAGGTCACGTTGCCAAATCGTATCATTACCTCCTTTCAAAGATGAAGATATCAGAACTTATATCAGTGATACTTTTGAATTGAAAGAAGAAGATATACAGGAATTATGTTACCTGGCAAACGGCAATATAAGGAAGGCAAGGCAGTTGGGTGACAGTAGTGAAGCTCAATACTTTGAGGAGATGCTGAAATGGTTCAGGCTTGCATATTCCGGTGATCCGGAAGGCATAGACGAATTTGTAAATTTAATTACTTCAAAAGGCAAGCAATACCTTTTTAATTTTTTGAATTATTGTTTGCACTTTCTAAGAGAATATTATCTCGGATTGCATACGAGATCAACTGATGGCTTGCGTCTTTCAAATGCTGAAAAGAACACATTAATGCAGATGCAAAAAATCATAAATGGAGAACAAACCGCGAGGCTGGAAAGATTGCTTGGTTCTTCGATATCATATATAAAAAGGAATTTATCCTTACGCATATTATTTATGCACCTGACTTTGGAAATCAATACGATCCTGAAGTCTGAAGCAAAGAGTTTAATAACATAAAAGAATTTGAGGAATGGGATGTGCTACATGCTCAACAACTAAAAACGGAGTCCCCCAGGGATGTGGAAATAAAGGCCATTGTACAAATGGCGGATGTAACAAGAAAAACAGCTTTGACTGGTTGACGACCCTTGATCTGAATGATCCAATGGAATACAATATTGTTGAAGTGTCATTTAAAAAAGGAAGTAGGAAGGAATTCTATATAAATCCGGATTTTTCTGAAGCTATCACAGGGGATCTTGTCGTTGTGGAATCAAGCAATGGCTATGACATAGGAAGAATATCACTGTCAGGAGACCTTGTCAGAATCCAGATGAAAAAAAAGAAAACCAAAGAAGAACAGATTATTCATAAAATAGTCAGGATAGCCAACCATCGGGATATGGAAAAATTGAATGAGGCCCGGGCATTGGAAAAGAAAGCATTAATTCGTTCAAGAGCTATCGCCCGCACTTTGGACATCAACATGAAAGTAGGCGATGTGGAGTACCAGGGTGACAAGAGAAAAGCAACCTTTTATTATACGGCGGACGGAAGAGTTGATTTCCGTGAATTGGTACGTATGTACGCCAAGGAATTCAGGGTCAAAATCGAAATGAAACAAATTGGCTCAAGACAGGAATCTTCTATTATTGGTGGACTAGGTACCTGCGGCCGGGAATTATGTTGTTCAACCTGGAAATCTGATTTTCAATCTGTAACTACAACTGCTGCCAGGTATCAGAACCTTGCCATCAATCAAACCAAACTCACAGGTCAGTGCGGAAGGCTGAAATGTTGTCTGAACTATGAACTTGACACCTATATTGATGCCCTGGGTGATTTTCCTCAAAAGGCAGATGTGCTTAGACTCAAAGGGGGTATTGCCAACCTTGTTAAAACAGACATCTTCAAAGGAATCATGTATTATTCTGTAGTCAAAGATAATATCAGGGGGCCACTCCTTGCCTTGTCAAAAGAAAAGGTCAAAAAGCTGATTGAACTCAATAAAAAAGGCGTGAAAATTGAAAAAATCGTCGCTGATGAATTCGAATCCACTGGTGGAGATAATAATGGTGAAGAAGAAGATCTCAAGTTTGCTGATGTTACTGGGGAAATCGAATTGCCTGAATTAAAGAAAAGAAGGAGGAATAAGAACAGGAAGAAAGGTAAAAACTACTCAAGACCTTCGAATCAAAAGAAAAAAAGAAATTCGGGAAATCGCAATAACAAAAAGTCATAATTTCGCGCTGACTAAAAACGAAATAGAATGAAATACGATGTTGTGATTGTAGGCTCCGGTCCCGGTGGATATGTAGGTGCCATCAGATGCGCCCAATTAGGATTTAAAACCGCTTTGGTAGAAAAATATGATGTACTGGGTGGTACATGTCTCAATGTAGGTTGTATACCATCGAAGGCCTTACTTGATTCATCTGAACATTTTCACAATGCATCTCACAAGTTTGAAGATCATGGGATTGTAACAACAAACCTGAAGGCCGATCTTGCTCAAATGATCAAACGTAAAAACGAAGTCGTCGGACAAACGAATGGTGGTGTTTCTTTCCTGATGAAGAAAAACAATATTGATGTCCATCATGGTCATGGCCGATTTATTTCAAACTCCGAAATTGAAGTAGAGAGTGGTAATGAGAAGAAGATTCTCGAATTTGACAAGGCTATTATTGCCACCGGATCTAAACCTATTACACCGCCTTCATTCAATTATGATAAGAAAAGAATAATTACCTCAACAGAAGCACTTAATATCAATAAGATTCCGAAAAAGATGGTTGTTATCGGTGCTGGTGTTATCGGTCTTGAGCTAGGGTCTGTTTTTGCCAGACTGGGAACAGAAGTTGAAGTGATAGAATTCCAGGACAGTATTTTACCTGGTATGGATAAAGACGGTTCAAGGGAATTGAAAAGGTCATTTAAGAAACTTGGCATGACTTTCAGGTTATCACATGCTGTCGAAACTGTGAAATCGACTTCCAGGAGTGTAACCGTTGAATACAAAAAAAGAGGCTCGGAAGAAATGCAATCCAGCAAGGCAGATTATTGTCTCATTGCTATAGGAAGAAGAGCTTATACTGATAATCTGGGTCTCGAGAATATTGCTGTTGAAAAAGACGATAGAGGCAGAATTGTGGTGAATGAACACCTCGAAACTTCTGCTACAGGAATATTCGCCATCGGGGATGTCATCAAAGGAGCCATGCTGGCGCATAAAGCTGAAGAAGAAGGCGTATACGTGGCTGAATATTTAGCCGGACAAAAACCACATATAGATTACAACCTTATTCCTGGAGTGGTTTATACCTGGCCTGAAATGGCTGCCGTTGGTAAAACGGAAAACGAACTTAAGGAAGCCGGTATCGAATATAAAGTAGGTAAATTTCCAATGAAGGCATTAGGCCGGTCCAGGGCTAGCACAGATATAGAAGGAATGATAAAAGTGATCTCTGATAAAAAAACAGATGAAATCCTTGGTGTACATATGGTTGGAGCACGGGTTGCCGATATTATCATGGAAGCTGTTGCACTCATGGAATTCAGGGCATCAGCTGAAGATATGGCCAGAATCTGTCATCCCCACCCTACTTATACAGAAGCGGTTAAAGAAGCTGCATTGGGAGCTACCGGAAACAGGTATATTCATATTTAATGAGAAAATGAGAGGCATAGGTTTCTATAGTTTCGTATGTCTCCGAATTCAATATTCAACCAGGAATTAAACAATTCCCAAATTAATAACTCTTTAACCAATAAGCTTACTTAATCACGAGCTAATCTTATGCTCAAATGCCAGGAACTGGCTAAGTTGTTTGTTGATAAATTCCCTGGCATCCTTGTCGTCTACAAATTCCTCAACGGGGTTTATATCCTTATCCATCGTTTCAAAACTATCTTCAACAAGGTTTTTTTCATATTCCGTCGGAAGTGCCCGGGCCCAGGATCCATTTTTCTTGAGGTATCTCATACCATCATAGTGAAAGCAAAACTGGTTGTATTTAAACTTATCCAGAGTTTTACCATGGTTATTGTACCAATAACTCTGCGAAATCGGGATGTTGTAAACATTATTATTGAAGAGGTCTTCACCATTCACGCCATTGTATCCTGCTGCTTTGGCGATATTATGGAATATCAACCTTGAACTTGTCCGATGTGTCATTGTCCGGGGTTGGACGCCATTGTGATCCAGCCAGAATAATGGCACTCTTGTACAGGCATCGGTAACATTTGAAAAATGATAGACCCAGTTTTGATCACCAAAATTTTCTCCATGATCAGAAGTGAAAACTACAAGGTTCTCTTTATCCTCATGTATGGATCGGATAAAATCATCCAGATCCTGTTTTATCAGATCCCAACTTTTACTTTGCCTGGATTTTATGGTTTGCAGCATTTTATTGTCAGGTAAAGCATTTTCCCGCTTCAAAAAAGTCTGGTTGACGATCTTGTACATTGCATTGAGTTCCTGGAATTTCTGAATTATTCCACTGCTTGTAAACTTAAAATCGTTGTCGATATGGTATGGGAAATGACTTTCCATCAGGTTGATGAAAATAAATGCCTGCTCATTTCTTTTATCATGTTCCTCCAATACTTTATTTACATGATCGAACAGGAGTTTATAATAGCTCCTGAACCATACGCCAGCAGCTTTAATGTCTTTTGCCAAAGATGCTGTAATCAAGTCTTTGGAGAACAGTTTTCTACGGATTCTTGGCTTACCAAGCAGGACAAGTAATTGGGATATACCCATCCCTTTATCTTCTGCCAGATCCCAGGCCTTCACGACCTTGTCAAATCCCTTATCAAGCCCAAATATTTCTGTTGTAGCCACATTGGCAGTATACTGGTAAGTATTGTATCCCTGTGCCTTGAGGATTTCTGCAAGAGTTTTGCTGTCTTTGTTGAGCGATCTTGTCTGGGTTGTTGCTTTATGATTGTGCGGAAGTTCCCCAGTAAAGAGTGTAGCCGTAGCAGGTAAGGTCCAGCAGGCTGTTGAACTTGCATTCCTGAACTGAACACCGGCGGATTCCATATAGGGAACAGAAGGATCACCATTCTGATACACAGAATCGTATCGCAGACTGTCTGCGACGATCATTATTATGTGCTTAGGTCTATTTTCAGCCATCTCTCCTTGCCTCAAAGGTAACAAAAATCAACCTTTACAGGTGTTTTTCTATATTGCTTAAGAAAGCAATTTTAGTGAATTTTCAGTTTTGTCAAAAGAAAATCTTCTAATAAAACCAATGCATTCCAGCTATCGTTCCCTATTTCCTGGATTCTCTGTCTACAACAATAACAATTTCACCTTTAAGTGTCTTGCGTAATTTTATTTCTTCGATTACAGTGCTTAAGGTCCCACGAATTGACTCTTCATGGATCTTACTTATTTCACGACAGACGCACACATTTCTGTCTTTTTCACAAAAATCACTGATCTTCTCCAGGGTTTTAAGCACTCTGTGCGGTGATTCATAAAGAATAAATGGTGCGTCGAGATTCAACAAATATTTAATTCGTGTCTGTTTTCCTTTTTTATGAGGCAAAAATCCTTCAAAATAAAACTTGTCGCAAGGAATACCAGACATTACAATTGCCGGGATCATAGCTACCGGACCTGGTAAACATGTCACCGGAATTTTCTCTCTGACACACTCCCTGATCAACAAATACCCGGGATCCGAAATACCCGGCGTACCAGCATCACTGATTATTGCTATTTTTTGACCTTCTTTTAACTGAGTTATTTTTGATTCGAGCCTGGCATGCTCATTATGACTGTGGAATGATTCAATCGGAGTTGAAATTTCGTACCTGGATAACAACTTTTTACTTACCCTTGTATCCTCTGCAAGAATCAGATCTACTTCCTTAAGTATCCTGATGGCCCTGACAGTTATATCTTCCAGGTTCCCTATCGGGGTTGGAACAGCATAAAGCATCCTAGATTTCGTTTAGGGTATACTCATACTTTTCCATGATCACATTTGCCAATAGTTTCTTACAGGCTTCTTCTATAAGAGCTTCAGCTGATTCTCTTGATTCAGCTTCAATTTCCAGGTCAATATGTTTGCCTATCCTGACCATACCAACACCATTGATATTGATTTTCTTCAAACTCTTGGCAACTGTTTTACCCTGAGGGTCAAGAAGTTCTTTATGTGGCATTATATCTATATGAGCAATGAACTTCATGTGTAATTTTTAATTTATAAAACTATATGAATATATCTCATGAGACAATTGCATAAATTATTGCCACATATGATGCCACAAAATTGACACCTAATATTATAATAGCCAAATTTATGATCTGTTTTTATGGCTTTAATTTATTTTCAATTAAATCAGGATTTGTTTAGGTTTAATCCCTCTTGAATGGACATACTATATTTTAGAGGTATCATGTTTAATAAGAACAAATAGTTAATGAAATTTTTCCTTTCCATATTATTGATTTCCATTGGTATTTCCCTGATGGCACAACCAGTCAACGATGATTGTATCGGTGCTATTAATATTCCATCGATAGACAATTACTGTTCTGCAGATATGGAGTTTACAAATGAAGGGGCAACCGGGGATCCGATATTCATGGATAATTGTTTTATTAATTATACAAATGGTGTATGGTTTTCATTTACACCCACTGAACCAGCTGTTCTGATACAATTATTTGCCGGCAACCCATTTGGCACACTCGGAGATCCTCAAATGGCACTTTTTAGCGGGAATTGTCAGACTGGTCTCACATATGTGGAATGTTCACCCGGATTGAATGCTGAAAATGATGAATTGACTGTGACAGGGTTAACCATTGGACAGACTTATTATTTATATATTGAATCTACCTTCAGGGAAGGAACATTCAAACTTTGTATTAATGATTTCATTGCGCCACCTTCCCCCGAGTCAGACTGTATAGAGGCAGTGGTTCTATGCGACAAATCCTCTTTTTCTGTTCAGAATCTCAACTCAGAAGGTGATGACAATACCGAACTCAATGAATTCCAGGATAATTGCCTCAGCACTGAATTTGCATCAAGCTGGTATAAATGGACATGCAAAGACCCGGGTAGCCTGACATTTACGCTGACACCTAATAATTTTATCCCGGGAACGGAATCTGATGATCTTGATTTTGCATTATTTGAATTGCCTGGTGGCCTTGATGACTGTGATAACAAAAGGATGATCAGGTGTATGGCTTCCGGGCAACAAGGGGGGTGTGACTTTGCTGTATGGGGTATTTGCAATGGATTGACGGGATTATCCCAAAGTTCTACAGACATAGAGGAAGATGCAGGTTGCTATATCAATAATCCTTGTGTAGGGACACAAACAGGCCAGGGCGTTCCACCCCAATTTGATGACAATTTCATATCTGCCATTCAAATGGAAGCAGGAAAATCATATGCTCTGGTCGTCATGAATTTCAGCAGGTCCGGCCTTGGTTTTTCCATTGATTTTGGAGGTACCGGCACCTTTCTTGGCCCAGAACCGGATTTTGATCTGACTACAATTTATGAATTTGAATGTGATAAAAGGATTGACGTTACAAACCTGTCAAATTCACTGACAGACTCCATAGTTGCATACAGCTGGAACTTTGGAAAAGGAGCGACACCCCAGGTGGAATTTGGTGAAGGTCCACACGAGATTTTATACAAATCTTTTGGAGAGAAAGCTATTACGCTCACAGTTGAATCTAAGCGAGGATGCATCGTCACAAAGATACTTGACATATATGTTGAGGCCTGTTGTGCTGATACATCGACACTTGACCTAGAGTTGGAAGGCAGTAACCTGATTTGCAATGGTATTGAAGAAGGATCTATCTCAGCACAAGGAATTAGTGGTTCTCCTGAATACAGCTATAGCCTTGATGGAGCAGATTTTCAACCGAGTCCACTTTTTACAAGCCTGGGCGCAGGAACTTATGAAGTCGTTGTCCAGGATATTAAAGGCTGTGAGATCACAGAAACCATTACTCTGGTTGAACCTCCTCCGCTATCAGTCAATGCCGGACCTGACATAACTGTTGACTTAGGATTTACCGGGCAAATTTTGGCTAGTTATACTCCTGCTGGTACAAATGTGATGATTTCCTGGGATCCGGAAGAAGGTCTTGATTGTCCGGATTCAGAACTGGTCGACTGTCTTGATCCGGAAGTCGTTTCCCCGGGTACAACAACGTATACAATAACTATAGAAGATGAGGCGGGTTGCCGGGCACAGGACCAGATTACCGTGACAACCAATATTGTAAGACCTGTTTATTCTCCAAATATTATTACGCCTACAACCCAGGACGTAAACAGCAAATTCACACTCGGTCTGGGACCACAGGCTGAATTGATTGAGGAGTTATGCATTTTTGACAGATGGGGAAACCTGATATATATCGAAAGAGGTGTACTACCCAATGATCCTGCTTCCGGTTGGGATGGTCGTTTTGGCACCAATGATCCTAATGAAGTCGTAGAATTTGTTAATCCCGGTGTTTTTGTATGGTATGCAAAAATCAGGTTTATTGATGGTGAAGTATTTTCATATGCAGGTGATGTAACCGTTCTGAGATAATGAAAGTTTTAAGAACTATATTTTTGATCTTACTGTGCTCTTGCGGAAATAATATATCTGATGTTAACAGACTTATACCCGATAAAAATGCAAAGGTCGAAATTGCCAAAAATGTAGAGATCCTTTATAGTGACTCGGCCATCGTGAAAGTCAGGATTAAGAGCGATGAGATGAGAAGGTATATGCACCGTGGTGAATCTTATGATGAATTTCCAAATGGTATTTACGTGGAATTCCTGGACAAAAGGAAAAAGCCTAAATCCTGGCTTGAAGCCGACTATGCGATCAGGAAAGATGCAGAAAAAAAGATCTTCGTAAAAGAAAATGTCGTGCTTTATAATACCCGTGATGACAAACTTGAAACAGATGAATTGGTCTGGGATGAAGAAAGTGAAGAGATTTATACGACCAAGCCTGTAAAAATTACCCAACCTGCTGTTGGTGATACTAGTTTTGGTTTTGGGTTCAAAGCCGACCAGGAATTTTCTCGCTTTGAAATCAAAAGGAAATTTTCAGGTATCAAGAATATCGACGAACTCACCAAAGACCTCAAATAATAAGTACTTTTTAACACCTTGGCCACGCTTTTGTTAAACTCATATTAATGTACCCCTCAAAGTGTTACTTTCTTGCTTTAGTCTCCATCATCCCTATAAATCAATTCCTGATTTGATTTTATAACACCGCAAAAGGCGTCTTCAAGCAGGAATGATTTATTGTTCACCATAAAATTTCTGCTTATGAAAAATTTACTCTACATCGTATTAGGGCTTGTACTCATAAGCTCTTGTCGTTCAATAGAAAAAATGGTCGATCAGGGCCAATATGATGAAGCCATTCTCTTTGCTGCAGAAAAACTAGCTGGCAAGAAGAACAAAAAAACCAAGTATGTAAAAGGTCTTGAAGAGGCATTTGCAAAAATCACAAGACATGAAATGTCTCTAATCGAAAGATTGGATGGTCCCGAT
>JAHHJO010000340.1:0-2876 GCA_018680275.1 Bacteroidia bacterium | reverse complement strand
TAAATAAGTAGATTCAAACTAAGGAAATACGCAACTTTGTTGGTTCAAACATCATTTAAACAAACTTTACAAATATGTGCGGAATTGCCTGTGTATTTGATATTAAATCTGACCATGCCGAATTGAGAGCTTGCATGTTGGACATGGTAAAGAAATTACGTCACCGTGGTCCTGACTGGTCAGGTATCTATGCAGATCAGAATGCTATACTCGGGCATGAACGATTGGCTATCGTTGACCCGATTTCCGGGCAACAACCATTGTTTAATAAGTCCAAGACACATGTGCTCGCGGTTAATGGAGAAATATATAATCACCTTGAACTAAGAGATGAACTGGAAAGTAAATATGAATTTCAGACCAATTCAGATTGTGAAGTGATCCTTGCTTTGTATGAGGAAAAGGGAATAGACTTCATCGAGGACCTCAATGGCATATTTGCATTTGCTTTGTATGATACTGAAAAGAAAACTTACCTGGTAGCAAGAGACCATATGGGAGTGATTCCATTGTACCATGGCTGGGATGTTCATGGCAACTATTATGTCGCTTCAGAATTGAAAGCCCTTGAGGGCACTTGTAATAAGATCAAGGAGTTTTTACCGGGGCATATCTATTCCAGTGAAACCGGTGAAATGAAACATTATTATAAAAGGGACTGGATGAATTTTGAGAATGTTGAAAATAATATTTCTGATTCGGCAGAGCTGAGAAAATCCCTGGAAGACGCAGTTCACAGGCAGTTGATGTCAGATGTCCCATATGGCGTATTGTTATCCGGTGGATTGGATTCGTCTATTGTTTCTGCCATTGCCAAAAAATATGCTGCCAAGCGAGTTGAAACACATGATCAAAAAGATGCATGGTATCCTCAACTACACAGTTTTGCCATAGGACTTAAAGGGTCTCCCGATCTGAAAGCTGCACAAGTTGTTGCTGACCATTTAGGAACCATTCATCACTCGGTTCATTATACTGTACAGGAAGGGCTGGATGCTATTCGGGATGTGATTTATCACCTTGAGACTTATGACATGACCACTGTCAGGGCATCTACACCTATGTATTTATTGGCACGTGTTATCAAATCCATGGGTATAAAGATGGTTTTGTCAGGGGAGGGTGCAGATGAAATTTTTGGTGGTTACCTTTATTTCCACAAAGCCCCGAATCCGGAAGCATTCCACGAAGAGAGTGTCCGAAAATTATCAACCCTGCACCAATATGACTGTTTGAGAGCAAACAAATCACTGGCAGCCTGGGGTGTTGAAGGACGTGTACCATTCCTTGACAAGGAATTTATGGATGTAGCCATGAGGCTGAATCCAAAAGATAAAATGTCAGGAAATGGAAAAATTGAAAAGCACATTTTAAGAAAAGCTTTTGAAGACTTGTTGCCTCATGAGGTAGCCTGGCGGCAAAAAGAGCAGTTTTCTGATGGCGTCGGGTATTCTTGGATAGATTCATTAAAAGCCCTGGTTGAAGAAAAGGTTAGTGACGAACAATTTGAAACAAGGACATTCCGGTTTCCGGTTCATCCGCCCCAGTCCAAAGAAGAATACTATTACAGATCTATATTTTCGGAGCATTTTCCTTCGGATCAGGCGGCAGCTTGCGTACCTTCTGTACCTTCAATCGCCTGTAGTACGCCAGTTGCGCTGGAATGGGATGAAGCTTTCAGAAACCAGAATGAGCCTTCGGGTAGAGCGATAAAGAATGTGCATAAAGAAAGCTACCAGTAACTTCAGCTACTCTTTAGTTTCTCTAATTCTTTTTCGTGATGGTATCCAAAGCGCGTGAGAATCATCATTCTCTCTTTTGGAGATATCAGCCTGTTCTTAAGGATGATTTCTTCCTGTTTTAACCAACGGTATAATGTTTTGGTGTGGATACCCATCAAATGGGCCAGTTCTTTCCTGGTGACAGGATGTTTAGAAGTTGTCATAATGAATTGTTTTGTTGACTAATGATTTAATAAACAGGATGATTGGACCCTATTCACATTTAAATTAATAAATTTCTTTGAGAACAAAAGATATGTTGATGAACCAGAACTAGATATTGAGTTCAATGATTTCCTGATGTCTGATTGGAATTGAAAAAGGAATATTTACAAATTTACATTTTGTATCCCCGGTAAAGTCAACCATTAGTTTCTTGGTATATATTACAGAGTACAACTTATCAAGTATATCCTTTCCCTTCATGAATTCCTTATGATTCAGCGTAAATTCAAAATCATACTCGAAATTTTCATAAGCCAGAACATCTATATTCAGTTGTTGATCGATAGTTCCGATATGAATCTCATTGACCATAACATGGATGATACTTTCATCGATAGTTCCTGAGACCGGGTTGGGATTATAGTGAACAGCAACTGCACTGAAGTTTATTCCTTCTTCACTAATACCAACAATATTTACATCCTTGATTTTTTTGAAAACAGGTTTATCTAAATTGTTACACGAAATCAAAATCAGTGTCGAAAGTATTAAGAATGTACTTCTGCATATTATTGACTGAAAAATAATTGAGCTCTGCATAAACTATATTTAAGTCGTAAATATATATCTGAAACAGAATAATTATTAAAATGGAAGACTACAAACGATCGATATACCTTGCTTTAATTTTTATTGCACTGGGCATTGTCATGAAAAACAATTTTGAAAATGTGGAAACTGCCGGCACTGTTTTCATCGCTTTAGGGGGCTTATTTCTGATCTTTGGTCTTGCGAAAAAAGCTGGCAAATTATAATCTAGCTTCCACTCAGACTTTTATGGATATCGGTTTTGTATGCCATAATTGCAGGGAGCAAAGCTGCTAATAATCCTAAGCCCACGCTGGCAATCAGCAATATACTTTCTTTCCC
>JAHHJO010000233.1:0-4372 GCA_018680275.1 Bacteroidia bacterium | reverse complement strand
GATGAAGATCAAAGAATCTATACTTTCCTGGATACAATCGGCTCTGATGAATGCCGAAAAGCTATTTATGATTACCAGGTCAGAATGCTTAAAAATAGCGACACCTTCAAACCATATATCCGATGGTATACCAAGGGTAAGGATCTGAAGTTTAATTACCTGAATTTTGATGAAGCTTTTGAATATGCTGTCCTGGAATACCCGTTTTCCTTCTGGCAATGGGGTCATGATTGCAGTAAGATTCCTTCCAGGGAGGAAGATACAGATACACATATCCAGCATTTTATTGATATCGTTGGTATGTCTTTTTATTCAGATGCAAGTATGGAAGGCTACGCTTCACATTACTATCAATCGGGTACAGAAATGGGTTACTATGGATTTGAAACGGACGACTTCAAGGGCCTCTTGAAATATCTCCCCATGGATCCCAACCCATCAGCTGTGTTTACTCCAGGAAAAATGGAGGTTGAATTTGATGGAACCCTTACGAATAAGGTTGCTAAATGGATCTCTAAAAACGGCAACAACATGATATATATCAATGGCGCCCTGGATACCTGGTCAGCAACTGCTGTTCCTCCTTCCGATAAAACAAATTCACTCTGGTTTTTTATGGCTGACCACGGACATGCTTCTGCCAGGATCAGGAATCTCGATGACAATGATAAGTCCATGTTACAAATCAAGCTTACAGAATGGCTTGAGACCGGAATCGACCTAAACAAAGCTGATCCAAGTGCGTATAAAACGAGGAAGCTGGTAGATATGATGACCGGAAGTTATAACAGTTCCAAACAGGCTTATGCAGATACAGCCTATTTTGATATCACATTACACATGTACCCCATCTGGACAGATAGACCAGGTCATTGGCTATATGTCGAACAATCTGTCACGAGTTTCCCTGACAAACCATATAGACAACGTATCTACAGGATTGAAAAGGACGGACAAGGATTTGTAAGTAAAGTCTATGAAATCAATGATCCGTCAAGATTTACCGGAAAATGGAAAAACCCTGCTTTTTTTGACAGCTTCGGTGAAAGTATCCTTTCGGAAAGAGAAGGATGTGATGTACATCTCATGCCGACAGGCAATGGCTATAGCGGGAGTACTAAAGATGATTTATGCTCAAGCACCTTAAGAGGAGCACGCTATGCTACGTCCAGGGTTTCAATCATACCAGGAAAAATAGAAAGCTGGGATCAGGGTTTTGATGACAAGGATCAGCAGGTGTGGGGCGCTGTAAATGGCGCTTATGTTTTTATGAAAACAAACTAGTATGACGACGCCTGGTAAAGGCTGTCTCTTTCATCATGATTTTTGTCTTAAGCCTTATTTTATGATATCAGGATAACTGATCTTATATGATTTGTTTTTGGTGAGATTGTCAATAATCACTTCTTTTCCGTTAGGCCATATTATCTGGATTTCTGCATATTCATCACTTCCAATTCCAAAATGCTGTTCCTTTGGATGGACTGATAAGTACCCGTCAGTACTATGAACTTCACGCCATATATTCTTATGGTTTTCAGAATTAACAATAATCGTAGCACCTATGGCATCCCGATTGACCTGCTGGGAAGGATCTCCTTCCAGGAGGATTTTTATCCAGTTGTTATCTGTTTCCTGGTTGTTTTTCAGTAAAACACTTTCATCGTGGTAATTATTAATAATGATGTCCAGGTCTCCGTCATTGTCAAAATCAAAATAACTTGCGCTTCTGGCATTGCTCAAAAGGTCAGCACCAAGTTCTTCTGCCTGGTTGATCAGCAGTCCATTTTCATTAACAAAAAAGACGTTTTTCTCACGATGGCTTTCTGCGTATTCAACACCAACTCCTCCATCCTCACCATAATATGCCGGGTTCTCTGACGAATAGACACTAAAATCATTCATTCCGTTTAAACAATAAAGGTCCTCATCTCCATCATTATCAAAATCAAAAAAGTCTGCATCCCACGACCATCCCGTTGAGGAATATCCTCTTCCCACATTATCAGATAATTCAAATCTTATGAGTTCTTCTCCCTTTACGTTCGACAGGAAAAGGTCATTGGCTTCAACCGTCCTGATGTATTTCATTTTTTGAGGATCAAATTTCATGGTTGTCTCTTCATTGGGGCTCACATACTTCTCGTCCTTTTGCATGACGACTATATTTGAAATGTACAGATCGGGGAACCTGTCCCTGTTTAGATCCGCAATTCCCACATTCATGGTATAAGATGGTTTGTTGGTTCCGAATTTTTCGCTTTGCTCTGAAAATTTGCCATTGCCTAAGTTTATATAGTACTCATTCACACCAAAATCATTCCCTGCTATTATGTCCTGCAAACCATCGCGATTAAGATCAGAATGTCCCATCGCTTGTGTCCATCCATTATTTCTCTCCTGGTCAAATTTCACTTCTTCAAATACCATGTCTCCAAGATTTCTGAATAATTTGTTGGAATCGCCGTTCTGGTTATGCCTGCTCAATGTAGGCAAGTTGCCTCTAAGGTAATTTCCAAAATACCCGATAAATAAATCAAGTTTTCCATCGTTATCATAATCAAGGCACGTAGCTGGTCCGGCTACCTGTCCCTGGCCTCCTAATCCTGCTTTATCCGTAACGTCCAACAGCGCTTTCCCGTCTAAATTCTTGTAAAGCCTGTGGGTATCATTGACATACGTAATCAGGATGTCCTTATATCCATCATTATCAAAGTCTGCAATAATAGGTTGCCGTGGTTCTCCGTATGATTTTAGTGCATCGTTCCAAACACTTAATTGATCAGACAATTCAGATTTAACAAACTCCCCATCACCCTGGTTGATGTAAAGGTGATTGCCAAACCCGCCAAGGATGAGGATATCACAAAATCCGTCGTTGTTCAAGTCTTCCGCTGCTACTCCGGAGCCGCCAAAAGCAGGTGGAATAGCCATTTTTGCGGTATTCTCTTCACTTGAAAACACATAGCTTCGTATTGCACGATTTAACCAGTCAGAAGATTTATGAATAAAATCAATACCTGCTCTGCTTGTATGGTTTTCAAATTTTCCTTTTAAATCAGCAGGAGCAATAAATTCTTTTTCTTTTTCACTTGTGGGTTTCTCCAATACGGAATAATTGGCGATTTTATTTTGAATTTTCCTGAAAGCAATATTAAAATCCTCCTTGTCAAGCGCTGTTTTACCATGAAGTTTAGACTCTGCTCCTGCCATTCTTAATACCAATACGCCCATTTGAGCAATACCCTCAACAACAAGCTCTGCTGCATTAGGATCCAGGCTAAGATGTTGATCAGCACCAAGATCATCTAATGCATATCCGAGTATCTGCCAGTGCCAGCCACTGTCCCGGAATGCATCCAGGTCATACGATTCTATTGTTATACTTTCTTTTCCTAAAGCAGGAAAATAACACACGTCCTCGAACTGGTTTATACTGAATGGCATAAACATTTCAAGTGCTTCCTGAACTTGTTGGAGACGTACCAGTGCGCTGGATTGCTTACTTGCCTTGTTTTCTGCCTCTTTGATTAATTCCTCTGAAAAATCAATTAAAGACTCCAGGAAATAGTTTTTCAGGACTTTAGATGTTTCAGGATCAGAAGGCCATCTTTGCTTTGCAAAATAGACCTGGATGTTTCTCAGGAATACGGAGGCGTTCAGTTGGTTATAATTATTATACGACTCCTGTTTTTGACGAATAATATCTCTTAGAATATTATGGGCCGAATCAGAATCTTTTAGATCAAGTTCAGGATATTCAAAGGAACTTAGCTTGCCTTTGGATTGCTCCAAAAGTAAAACCCAGCCATCAATAATGTCGCTTTTACTTAATAGTCTTTTATTTTTTCCTCTCGCCGAGGCATCTGCAATTTTAAGTGTGGCCAGTGTGATAAAATTGACGAATTGATATAAGGGTTCTATTGTTTCACTGGCAATTGGAAGAATATTGCTTTCCGGAATAAACAGAAGATCCTGTTCAACAGATAATAAAGACCTGTATGCATATGAGACAGAAGAATATTGCCGAACATCAACATTTGTTACCTGAAGGTACCCATCATTTACTCCAATGAACCAATCCCCGTTTTTCAAGCGACCATAGTAAAATATTGTATCAATGACTGCTTTCAGGTCAGACAGATAAATTGAGTCATGTTTCTGTGTCCTGGCATAATCGGAACCTTGTTCTTTCAGATAGTAAATGAAATCTTTTTGTATATCAATCCTGATATTTCGCGCTCCGTCATCCAATGGGGTTCCATATATGAAATCTTCCAGGCGATTGGCCGTTGCATAACACTTTGCATCTTTTCGGCTTTCCAGGGCTTTGATTTTGTCAATAATATGCTGAACACCTGAATCATAAACC